>CALBSU010000605.1 GCA_937967285.1 uncultured Acidobacteriota bacterium | reverse complement strand
GCTGTGCTTGTTCGCCACTCCGACGATCAGTCCGTTCCTGCCTTCGAGTAACATTGATATTTGCCTCTCTTTACGGAATTAACACACCCGCCTGATCAAGCTGCCTTGACGGCTTCAGTTGCTCAGGCGCGTGTTGTTCGTTTTGCGCCGTTCAGGGTACCACCATTTTATTGCCCTGTTAATCAACATGGTTTACGGAATAAATTCACCCAGGGCCGGGATCATCGTGGCGGTGAAGTTAAGACCGGCGGAGCGAGCGCGAAACTCGGCTTCCTGGCCTCCGGCTATCGGCACGATCACCCTGACCAGGGCGCCGTCGTTGCGGGCACTGGTCAATCCGTCGTAGAGCAGAAGCAGGCGGCTCGTGTAATCTCCGGCAGAGACTCTTCCCCGGCCCTGATACCAGTAGAAGGCGAGCATCCTGTTGCCGTCCTTCTCGATCAGGTACTCGTTGATCTCCGCTCCGGAATCGGGAATGACCGCGAGCGAGTGGACCTGGTGAGCGCCCATCGTCCATCCTGCGCCCGGGATGCAGTTCTGCGGGCTGTGGATCGTGCGACGATGCCCCTGGCCTCCGTACCATGCGGCGAAGAAGTATGCCAGTATGCCGCGGTCATTGGCGTATGTGCGCGAAAGATAATCGTCGGCATTGAGTTCCTGAGATTGCCGCTGCCCGAGAGCCTGCGCGTCGATCGCACGCCATCCGGCGACTCGTTCTGGAAACTCGGCGAAGGACTTGCGGGCCGGCGCGGCCTTCATTGCCCTGCCCGATGTGAAATAGATCGAAACGACTGCGATCGCAGCCAGCAGAACAACCATGACGATGTATCTGGTATTCTTCTTCAAGCCCTGCCTCCGGACAGTTTCGCCGATCTGAGCGCGAAGGTGATTGCGCCGTAGATTCCGAGCAGCAGCACAACCTCGACCAGAAAGACCGACCAGCCGGCGAAGCCGTGGAGAAAGCCTTCAGCCGCGGCGGTTCCGCGATAGTGCGCCAATATCCCCGTGCCGGCAACCCGCAGAGCATTCGACAGGACGGCGATCGGCACGACCAGCAGAAACAGGACGATCCGCCGCCACGGGCCGCTCTCGATGAAATAGACGAAGATCGCGCTGAGCGTCGTCAGAGCGATCAGCGAACGGATGCCGCTGCAGGCTTCGATGACCTGGAGCTTCATCCGCGCCAGTTCGATGACATTGCCCTCGCGCAGCGCCGGGACACCGAACCACCTGATCATCCTCGTTGCCAGATCAGATGCGATGAGCTGCAACGGGAAGGCGATCCGGTTGAAGATTATCTCGGGAAGCGGAATCGCCAGCAGCAGCAGGCCGACCGGAAAGAGCGACATCCGGCACCGGCGCCAACCAGCGAAATAGACGATCAGAGCGAAGATCGAGAGCACGAGCGAGATTCGCGTCAGAAAGAGCTCGGCCGACAGCTGCCCCGCGAAGAGCAGCAGCGCGGCGATCAGCATGAGAATGATGCCCGGCGCCGGCCGCGGGTCGGGCGGCTCCGCCTTCAGCCGATCGCGCATGCTCACAAAGGCGTATGCACTGACAATCGGCACCAGAAATCCGTGCGAATAGTTCTGGTCGACCAGCCAGTCGCCGATCAGCCGGCGAATGACATCCTGATACGCCGCCAGCCAGAGCGCCGCGATCAACACCGGACGGGCATACCTCCGCGCGTTCTTGACGAATTCTCCGTTCGCTCCTGCCACCGCGCAAAAATAACAGAATCCTGAGCGCGAGCACAGCAACTCTGTGCAGTCTCTGTCTTCTCTGTGCCTCGGTGGTTAATCTCTCTGTTGGGCAGTTACAGGGTGATTGCCGCGGTGTAAAATCATAACCGTCGCGCGAATAACCTTGCTCCAGACCAGGACGACGAAGAATTTGCCGAAACCCGGAATTACAATTCGACTGCTGATCACAGCGATCTCGCTGGGCGTGCTGTTTCTGCGCATCCCTCCGATGAGCCACGTCAAGTCCGGGATACCGGACATTGCGATGATGGATGGACCGGCCTACGAATCAAAGCCGATCGACATTCCATTGAATGTACGGGATGGCGGGTTGCCGGTCTCAATCGGCGTTCCGCTTGCTGAGTCGAACGGACTCAGCGAGGTGAAAGAACTTAAGATGACGGGACCGGACGGCAAGCCGGTAGCGGCATCATTCAAGGTACTCTCCCGCTGGCGGGCCGAGAGATGGAATAACCGATATCCGGTCAAATGGCTGCTCGTCGATTTCGCTCCCTCCCGCGGCGGCATACATCATCTTACTTCCTCAGGCGCAGCGGACGTATCGACCGATCTGCGAGTCGAGGATGGCGATACGATTCGAGTGTCGAACCGAAGATTGTCGGTCGAGATCGCAACGATCGGCGAAAACCTGATCAAAGGTTTCAGACTCGACGGAGTCGAGCGAATGCGCGCCGGAATGTTTATGAAACTGGGACTGCCTGCCGCACAATCACTCACGGCAGTCGCCGAGCTGACGCAGGTCGAGGAGCGCTCACCGCTGCGCGTGGTCGTCCGCCAGTATGGGACCATCTGGTCCCGGTTGAACGGGGGGCGGCTGGATAAACAACTGCTCAACTTCACCATCCGGTATCATTTTTACGCCGGCAGACCATACGTGCGGGCGCAGATGAGGCTGGTCAACTTCGGCAGCTACGGATTTTTGAGCAACCTGACGGGGCTTCCCGCCCGGCATCTCAGACTGCGGAGCCTGACGCTGGGCGTTCCGACCGTCGAGCCGGGAAAAGGTGAGACATCGGTGCTGACCTCGGACGACGCGCATTCACGGCTTGATAAGGGCGAGAGCATCGCCTCGATCTCGGCCGGCGGCTTCGAGCTGTCGGTTCCGGAGTTCGTCGAGAACTTCCCGCGAAGGCTGATCGGCGAAGGGCCGGGGCTGAGGTTCGACATCCTGCCGGAAACGGGCGAAGAGCACCAGTTCGACGGAGCGAGGGCCAAAACCGTCGACTTCTATCTCGGCAGCGGGACCGTCAAAGCCTGCAACCTGACGACGCGGCTCGGCGCGTCGCTCGATCCGGCCTACATCGCATCGACCGGAGCGGTCCGCCCGTCGCTCATCGAAAAGCGCGACTGGCGAGAAGAGCTTTCAGGAAACCCGCAGATGCAGGAGGCGGCCGAACGGATCGAACGAATGCACGCGGTCGGCTATGCCGTCGAGGCGGCCGAGGGCGCGGGCGCGGTGCCGCCGGAATCGATCAATGAATACAGATTGAGAAGCGAAAACGGCGAACAGTTCGGCTGGCGCAACTTCGGAGACCTGGCCTGGGGCGACGGCTACGCCAACGTCCACTATGATCTGCCATTCATCCTGCTTCGCGAGTACCTGCGGACGGGGGATGACCGGGCCTTCATCATCGGCAGTCAGATGGCGCGGTACCGCAGGGACTGGGGCCAGCATCAGTCAAGCGATCCCCTGGCGCCCAAAGGCACACCGAATTTCAGGGGCATGGCATTTTATGAGAAGGGCGATCACGGGAGCTTTCGCGAGCCCGTCCCGAGCCATATGTGGATCGAGGGATTGTGGCTGCACTGGGCTCTGACGGGGGATCAGGTCTCATACCAGATGGCGGTCGACGGCAGCGACGCCCTGGCTGTGATGGAATTCACCTACGACAACGCTCTCAGCTGGAACGAACCGCGGTGGGTCGGATGGCCGATCCTCGGGCTGATGGCGGCATGGAGATATACCGGGGAGAGCCAGTACATCGTCGCGGCACGACGGAACATCGCGCTGCTCATCGAGACCGAGGAAAGAGGCGGCCCCAAAGGCTACTACATCGGCAGGGATTCCGGATTCGGGCGAGCTGTCCAGCCGTGGATGTGGGGCGGATACACGATGCTCGGCGTGATCGAGTTCTGGCGCGACACGGGCGACCGGCGGACTGGCGAATTTCTGGTTCGCGTGGCCGACTGGCTGACCGACGACAGAAACGGCAATGCGCCGCTCAAACCGGGTCGTTTTCAGCCGGACGGGATCTATCGCCCGGCGGGAGTTCCCTACTTCTGGTATCCTGACATAACGGCGCCCGACAGTTCGACGGCGCTGGCCGGACTCTGCCTGCCGGTGCTGACGACGGCGGCGCGGATCAGCGGGCGCGATGATCTGTGGCGACGCGCGGGCGAGCTCTTTCGCGATTTCGCCTTTTATCGCGACCTGCCGGAGGGAAACGGCTTCCCGGCCGCGACCCGTGGCGTGATCAACTTCCGGTCGCTCCAGTTTCCGGGGTCGGTTCCGAAGGTCTACGGTCAGATGGGCTTGACCGTTGAGGACTTCCTCGCGGATTATCTGACATACAGAAGAGCACTCACCGGAAGCAAGAGAAAGGACAATCGATGAAAAGATCTGACATCTCGCTGGAAGATCTGCAGGGAGTCTTCCCCGTGCCTCCGCTGGCGAGAAGGAATGACGGCGCGCGGTCGATCGACTTCGCAGAGAACGAAAAGATCGTCTCGCACATTGCGGCGGGCGGGTTGAGCCGGTTCCTCTACG
>CALBSU010000604.1 GCA_937967285.1 uncultured Acidobacteriota bacterium | reverse complement strand
AAGTAGTTCACGCAAGATCGGAAAGCCGGGTTTCAAAATATTTCGGATATTTCTTTCTACTTTCTACTTTCTACTTTCTACTTTTTACTTTCTACTCATTCAGGGTAAGTGGGATTCCAGCAGCCGAATGACATTTCCGCCCATAATCTTGTGGATCTCCTCGGCGGAGAAGCCCTCCTTGAGAAGCGCGTCGGTGATCCGGACGATGCCCGTGATATCGAACGGAGCGGTCACGGCGCCGTCGTTGTCCGAGCCAAGTCCGACGTGATCGATGCCGATCAGATTGACCGTATACCTGATCGCTTTCGCAATCGCCGTCGCGTCGGTGCCGCAGACGGCAGTGTCCCAGAAACCGATGCCGACGACGCCTCCGGTCCGGGCGATGCCTTTGAGATGTTCGTCGCTCAGGTTGCGCCGGTTGTCGCACGTCCCGCGGACACCGGAATGCGAGACGATGACGGGACGGGTCGCCATCCCCAGAACCTCATCGATGACTTTCGGAGAGGCATGGGCCAGATCGACGAAGATCTTCATCCTTTCCATGCGCCTGACCATCTCCCTGCCCGCTTCGGTCAGTCCGCCTTTGCTCTCGCCGTGAGCGGAACCGCCCATCTCGTTATCGAAGAAGTGCGCGACGCCGATCATCCGGAATCCGGCATCGTAGAGACGATCCAGGTTCGCGACATCTCCGTCGAGCGCCTGCGCGCCTTCGATCCCCAGGAAGCCCGCAACCATGTTCCGGTTCTTCCTTCGCTTCTCGAGGAAGGTTGCCAGGTCGCTGCCGGTGCGGATGATGGTCAGCTGGCCGTTCGAATCGGCGGCGGCCTGCTGCAATCGACGGGCCTGATACAGAGCGCGCTGAAGAAGACTGGTCCAGGTCGAGGGCGGCCATCTCTCAGCCAGCGCGAGCAGCGTGATATTGTCGCTGGCCGCGCTGTTGCTTTCGATGTTCTGCCCGCGCGGCGTCTTGGTGACGACGGTGAAGGCCTGCACCGCGACGTTGGCCTCGATCAGCCGCGGGACATCGACGTGCCCCCAGCTTCCCCGGTCCAGCAGATCCCGATTCCAGAGCAGAGTGTCGGCATGCAGATCCGCCACCAGAAGCTGACGGTGCAGCTCTCCGGCCTGCTCCGATGCGGCGTAGGGAGGTGGATTGATGACGGCATTCATCTGTTTTCCGAGGTAGGTCGGAATGACGGTGAAGAATGCGAGCAGTCCGAGGACCAGTAAAATCAGCACAACCCGAATGATCAGTTTCATATCGAAAGATCCTTCGCTGGATGAATCTGCGCCAGCTTGACAGGTTCTGAAGCCTGGGGCAGTATCAGAATCGATGGCAAAATTACCCTCTCCAGGCACTGCCATCGTGCATTGATCGCTACTAAAATTATGAATTTTCCGGTCTCCGGCAGACACAGTACAACCCGACGCGGTTCGTTGTCCAACTGCTCGGAGCCGGACAGGCAATCATCGGCCGACCCGTTCGGGCGGCTGAATATCTTTCCAGGAGGCGAGTATTCATGTCCATCAAGCAATTCGAGCCCAAATTCATGAAGATCGGCGTGCTGACGGCCGCGCTGCAGGAACTGACGCCGCGCGAGAAACGCGATCCCGATCCGGATCTTGCCATCGAGGAATGGGTGGCATTCGCGCGCGAACTGGGCGCGGATTACATTCAGCTCTCGTCCGCGCTGCATCCGACTGAAGCGGACGTTCCGGCGGAAGCAATGCTCGATCCCGTGGCCAACACCCTCGACCTGCGCCAGCCCTTCAACAAGGACCGGGCAAAACGCGTCCAGGCATCGCTCGATCATCACAAGGTGGGGATCTCCGAGGTCGGCTACTTCGACAACATGCTTCATCACGATCCCGAGATCAGAAAGAAGAAGCATGACTTCATGCTGCGCACGATGGACACGGCGGTCATGCTGGGCGTCGACGCGGTCTGCGGCTTCGTCGGCCGCAACCAGCAGATGAACATGGACCAGAACCTGATCGACTTCGAGGAGAACTTCGTCCCGCTGCTCAAGGCTGCGAAGGATCGCGGGCTTGTCTATCGCATCGAGCAGTGCCCGATGCCCGGCTGGGTGACCGGAGACAACTGGCACAACAACATCGCCTACGCTCCGGGACCGTGGATCGCTCTCCACCGGATCTGCGAGCGGAACGGCGTCGGCGATCAGTTCCGCATCCATTACGACCCGTCGCACGCGATCCTCATGGGCCAGGATACGCGTTCGATCTTCCAGTATCTGAAGGACGAGGGCTACAACTTCCTGATCGGCGGGTTCCACGTCAAGGGGCAGGTCACCGATTCGCGTGGCGTCTCGGCCTGGGGTTACGGCGGCCAGACAATGGAACGCGGCGATATGATCAACGGCGAACCTTCGCCGAACGCCGTCGATCACCTCAACGCATGGAAGAAGCAGGTCGTACTGTGCGAGCACGAGCTGCCGGGAACGGCTAAGCACGATCCGCTGGCGTATCTGCAGAACCGCACCGTCGACTGGCTCGACCATCAGCTGGCGGCGCGCGAACTGCTCGACCTCGATCCGGCCAATACTTTCCTGATCGTCGAGCACGAATATCCGAAGGCGCGAATTCAGGACAAGGAGAAGCTCAAGCCGATCCTCGAAGGCTCGATCGCCTTCACGCGACGGATCGACGAAGCGGCCGCCTGTATGTACGCGCTCCAGAACGAGGTCCTCGCCGCTCAGGACATCCCCGTCCAGGGAGTCGGCCGGGAAGCCTATCGTTCCTGACCGTTAACCGGGGGCGCCGACGGCGCCCCCGATCTCATTCCTCTTCAAGCGAGAAAGTGAATATGTCCAGAAAACTGATAACGTTATTGATTGCAATCTCCATGATCGTCATCGCCGGTCCGGCGATAATGAAGATCGAACGCCCTGTCGCTGCGCAGAAGAAGGCGCTCAGAATCCTCTACGTCACACAGTCGAAAGGCTTCCGCCACGCCTCGCTCCACGAATCCGAAGACGTCATCGAGGAACTCGGCGCGGCCAACGGCTACAAGGTCACGCTGACGCACAAGGCCGAAAGCTACCTGACGCCGCAGGGACTGCGCAATTTCGACGTCGTCATCTTCTACACCACGGGCGAGCTGCCGCTCACGGACGCGCAGAAGACGGGTTTCCTCAACTTCATCAAATCCGGCAAGGGTTTTGTCGGAATTCACAGCGCGACCGACACATTCTACAAATGGCCGGAATACGGTGAGATGATCGGCGGATACTTCGACGGCCACCCGTGGACGCAGAACGACACGGTCGGGATCAAGGCCCACGACAGGACCAATCCGCTGACCAGCCACTGGGAGGAGTCCTTCAAGCTCCAGGAAGAGATCTACCAGTACAAGGAGTTCAACAAGGACAAGGTGACCGTCACGATGAGCCTCGATACGGCCAACACCGACATGACCAAGCGCGGCATCAAGGCGAAGGAGTTTCCGCTGACCTGGCACAGGGACTACGGCAAGGGACGAGTCTTCTACACCGCGCTCGGACATCGTCCCGAAGTCTGGCGCGACAAACGCTTCCAGACCATGATCGTCAACGCCATCAAATGGGCCGGCGGCGATATGAAGATGTAATTATGGAGCAGCAGGGATTTTCGAGTATTCACCTTAAAAACTGTCCGAAGTGCCACGGACTGATGGAAGAAGGTTTCATCCTCGACGGCACTCACGGCCCGAGCAACCGCGTCAGCCTGTGGGTGCGCGGTCTCGCCGAGAAGGGATTTTTCCGGGGCGTGAAAACCTGGAAAAAGACGAAGATCCCTGTCGCGACATATTGCTGTCAGAGCTGCGGCTTTCTGGAATCGTATGCCCGGATCAGAGAGGAAGAGAACAGGAAATGAAAGAGGGAATGGATCGGAGAGATTTCATCAAAACATCGATCACGGCTGCCGGAGGCGTGACGGCAGGGAGGTCTACAGATGTCACCGGCGCGCCGGCCATCGGCAATATACTCGGCGCCAATGATCAGATCCGGATCGGAGTGATCGGTTGCGGCGATCAGGCGAACTGGGATCTGACCGATTTCGGCAGGCAACCCAACGTCCGCGTCGTCGCGCTCTGCGACGTCTATGAAGGCAGCATCGAGCGGATCCTCAAGAACTCAGCGATCAAGCCTGAACATCCGAAACCGGCCATCCACAAGGACTTTCGCAGGTTGCTCGATGACAGAGATATCGACGCCGTGATCGTCGCCACGCCCGACCACTGGCATGCAATGCCGACGATTATGGCCTGTCAGGCGGGCAAGGACGTTTACGTCGAGAAGCCGCTGGCGCTGACGATCGACGAAGGCCGCCGGATGGTCGAAGCCGCACGGAAATACAAGCGAGTCGTTCAGGTCGGCACCCAGCAGCGTTCGGCGCGGCACTTCAAACAGGCCGTCGACATGATCCGCGAAGGCAAGATCGGAAAGATCACCCGCGTACACTGCTGGAATTACGACGACGAATATCCCAACGGCATCGGTAATCCGCCGGACGAAAAGCCCCCAGCGGGGCTCGACTGGGACTTCTACCTCGGCCCGGCGCCGGTCGTCCCGTTCAATCGAAACCGCTTCCTCGGCAATTTCCGCTGGTTCTGGGACTATTCGGGCGGAAAGATAACCGACTGGGGCACGCACCTCATCGACATCGTCCACTGGGCGATGAACGTCGATTCGCCTTCCGCGGTCTCGGCCTCCGGCGGCAAATATGTCCTGCAGGATAACCGCGAAACACCGGATACCCTGCATGTCACGTTCGAATATCCCGGTTTCATCATGACCTACGAAAACCGGACGGCCAATTCGCGCCCGCAAGACGCCCGGTGGGGCTATGGCTGCCTGTTCTACGGGACAGATGCCACGCTCTTCGTCGATCGCGGAGGATTCGAGATCTTCCCTGAGATGGACGGACGCCGCCGCGATGCGATCTTCACCGCTCGCACGCTCGCCGCAAAGATGAGCGTCCAGCGCGGCGACCCGTCACACTTCGATCACGTCAAAAACTTCGTCGAATGCATGAAGACGCGGCAGATGCCGGTGTCGGACGTCGAGATCGGCCACCGCTCGACCGCCGCCCCTCACCTCGGCAATATCGCCCTCAGAACCGGCAGGAAGATAAAGTGGGACGGCGCTCAGATCGTCGGCGATCCGGAAGCCAACAGAATGCTCAGCCGGCCTTATCGAGCGCCATGGAAATTGGAGTAGAAAGTAGAAAGTAGAAAGTAGAAAGTAGAAAGTAGAAAGTAGAAAGTA
>CALBSU010000603.1 GCA_937967285.1 uncultured Acidobacteriota bacterium | reverse complement strand
GACTGAATTAGAGTTATCCGAGTCGTAAATAATGGAACTATCGCGCTGTCCGATGTCCATCAGGGATGAGTACGGCGGAATGGAGCCTGAGTTCGGTATTGATGAAAGATTCGACTCAATCTGGCGATGAAGATCTGCTGAACCGGATGTTAGCAGGGGATGCCGATGCCTTTGAAGCCCTCTACGACCGCCGTCAGGGCGGAGTCTATCGATATGCCTTGAGGATGTCGGGCTCTCCGGTGATGGCGGAGGATGTGACGCAGGACGTCTTCATCGAATTCATGCGCGATGCGAGGCAGTTCGATCCTGCAAAGGGCACCGTCGCGGGGTATCTCTTCGGAATCGCCCGCCACAAGCTCCTGCGCCGGCTGCAGCGTGAAAGGCTGCTGGTCTCGATCGACGCCGATGATTCGGGCGAAGAGGATCCGAGATTCGCCGGAAACGGATCGGAGGATTACGATCCCCTCGAACTTCTGTCCCGGCGTGAGACGATCGATTCGGTCAGGCAGGCGGTCACGGCATTGCCGGTTCATTACAGAGAGGTGGTTGTTCTGTGCAATCTTCACGAAATGAGTTACGAACAGGCGGCAGGGATCATCGGAGTTCCCGTGGGAACGGTTCGTTCGCGGCTCAATCGTGCGAAGGCGATGCTGGCCGACAAACTCAGGACGGGTCGCAGGGCGACAGCCGCCGGCAGCGAGATCGGCTCTGCGAGGTATGACTTATGAATTGCGCTGAATTTGAAGACTATCTGGATCTGCTGGACCGATCGGCCGACGATCTGACGCGTCAGCGGGCGTTGAATCACGCCTCGGCCTGTGCCTCATGCTCGCGGCTGTTGTCGGACGAAAGAGCAGTCATTTCCGCGCTCTCCGGGCTGGCCCTCGAGACCGAAGAAGAATGCGCGCCGCCGCGTGTGAAGGCCGCGGTGCTCGAATCCTTCTCAAGGATGTACCCGCCCCAGTCCGGCGCCGTGACCGGCAGTGAGAAAGCGGATATCATTCAGTTTCCCTCCCGGCTGAGAGGCCGGACGATGATCACTCTCGCGGTTGCAGCTTCGATTCTCGCTCTGATAGCGCTGAGCATGCAGTTGATGAGACCTGTGCTGCGCCCGGCCGGAGAAGAGGTTATTGCGCTGGTCGAGCCTTCGATCGAAGTCAAACCTGCCGCGATTGACGGCGTAGAGCCAAAGCAGATCGAATCGCCCGAATCCATTCCGGAAGGGAAGAAGGCTGTGCCGCGCGTCAGGCGCAGGCCGGCTGCGGTGAATCAGGCCGCCGAGCCCGATTTCATACCGCTGACCTGGGTCAGCGATACGGCATCGCTCAGAAGCGGGACGGTGGTGCGCGTCGAAGTGGAACGCGCAACCCTGCTGGCGATGGGGCTTCCGGTGAACGAGACGCGCAGCGATTCATTGATCAAAGCTGATCTGGTGGTCGGGGACGATGGTATCGCCCGCGCCATCAGATTCGTGCAGTAAATCAAACCTGGTGAATTTGAGATGAGCAGCATGTTGAGACGAATACTGGTAATTGCGGGCTGTCTTCTGATCGTCGCTCCGGCGGCTTATTCGCAGAGCGGACGCCCCGGCGGCAGGCCGGGCGGGCCGCCGCCGCGAGGAGGCCGACCCGGACCGCCACCGCCATTCGACGACGGCAATCCCGACCGACGCGGCCCGGGCCGCCGCGGTCCGATGCCGGGTCTCAGTTTTCTCTCGTCCGAAATGCGTTTCAGCGGCCGCGTCGTCAAGGACGCGCCATTTACCGCCGATTCGGTCTCTGAGAGCACTCAGGTCCTCGCCGACGGATCGAAGATCACTCGACGGATGACGGCGAAGATCGCCCGCGACTCGATGGGAAGAACAAGGCGCGAGCAGGAGCTCAATGTCCTCGGGCCCTTCAACGTGGCCGGCGAACCTCCGCATCTGATCTTCATCGACGATCCGGTGGCCGGCGCGCACTATGTTATGAATGTCGGAGAGAAGGAGGCGCGGAAATTTCCTTACGATCCCGCCCGGCGACCCGAATCCGATATGCCGGGACCGCCCGAGGAGAACGTCGAATCGCTCGGAATTCAGGTCGTCCAGGGAGTGGAAGCACGTGGAACCCGGTCGACCGTCGTCATCCCGGAAGGCCGGATCGGCAATGACCGGCCGCTCAACATCGTCTCGGAACTGTGGGAGTCGACCGATCTGAAAGTGCCCGTTCTGAGCCGTCACAGCGATCCGCGCACCGGCATCACCGAATATCGACTGCTCAATATCGAGCGTGGCGAACCATCGACCGATCTCTTCAATGTACCTCCCGACTACAATCTGAAGGAGGAGAAGCCGCGCTTCGATTCCGACAGACGTCCGCGAGGACCGAAGCGCCGCATCCCCGGACTCTTCTGATTATTTCCTTCGGAACACAACTCGCCCCGCGGCGGACGCTAACGTTCTCCGCGGGGCTTTTTTTATGTCGTTGTGTGACGGGCCGCCGTTCAATTCAACTTCTCCTGGTTCGCTGACGGAAGATTTTCTATTTGCCGGAAAAAGTCTGGAACCATTTCCATTCTTCAGGTCCATATCAGTCGAGAGTCGATGATGAGGCTCTTGGAAGACGACTAAATGGAATCGAGCAGACAGGAGGGAGTCAATGAATATCATTTATGAACTGGGAGCAGCGCTGGCGATCGCGGTACTGCTTCTTGTCTCGTCGGCTGAAGCGGCGATTGTGCAGTCGCAGGATCAGGTCCAGCGAAGACAGGGGACGCGGGGGATGGCCGGGAATCTGGGATTGACTGACGAACAGAAGACAAGCCTGGAAACGATCAGGCGATCGGAGAGCGAGCAGATCCGGGCGATCAGAAGCGATGCTTCACTCTCGAACGAAGAGAAGAGAGCGCGCATCCGGGAGATTCAACAGTCCACCCGTCAGCAGTCGCAGGCAGTGCTGACGCCCGA
>CALBSU010000602.1 GCA_937967285.1 uncultured Acidobacteriota bacterium | reverse complement strand
AAAGATGACAGACAAACTCCTTGAATATCGTGATCAGTTTCCGATTCTCGATCAGACTCTCTATCTGATCAATCACTCGCTCGGAGCGATGCCGAAGGGCGTCTACGACAGGTTGCGCGAATACGCCGACACCTGGGCGACGCGCGGCATCAGGGCCTGGGCCGAGGGCTGGTGGGAGATGCCGCTGACGACCGGGGACAAGGTCGGCCGGATCATCGGGGCCGATCCCGGGACGGTCGTCATGCACCAGAACGTCTCGGTCTGCCAGTCGATCATCCTCTCCTGCTTCGACCTCAAGGGAAAGCGCAAAAAGATCGTTTATGAGGCGATGAATTTCCCCTCGGTCATGTATGTTTACGAGGAACATGCGCGGGCGGCCGGAGCGCGGATCGTCGAGGTCCCGAGCGAGGACGGCATCACGATCGACACGCAGCGCATGGTTGACGCGATCGACGAAGAGACGCTGCTCGTGCCGATCTCGCACGTTCTGTTCAAGAGCGCTTACATTCAGGACGTCAAACCGATCGTCGAGAAGGCCCACAAGGTCGGGGCGATGGTCGTGCTCGACGTCTACCAGTCGGCCGGAACCGTGCCCTTCAGCGTCCGGGATCTGGAGGTCGATTTCGCCACCGGCGGCTCGGTCAAGTGGCTCTGCGGAGGGCCCGGAGCCGGATACCTCTATGTCCGACCCGATCTGCAGAAGAAGTTCGAGCCGCGTGTCACCGGCTGGATGGCCCACAGCGCCCCATTCGCCTTCGATCCGCGGATGGAGTTCGCCGGCGACATTCATCGCTATCTTCACGGATCGCCCGCCGTGCCGGTCTATTATGCCGCCGAGACCGGATACGATCTGGTCAATCAGATCGGCGTCGAAGCGATCAGGGAGAAATCGATCCGCCAGACCTGCCGGTTGATCGAACTGGCCGAAGCCGAAGGCTGGAAGATCAACTCGCCGCGCGATCCCGCCCGGCGCGGAGGTTCCGTCATCATCGATGTTCCCCATGCCGGCGAGGTCGTTCGCGAAATGGCCGCTCGCGACGTGCTGGCCGATTTCCGCCCCGGCGCGGGCATCCGGATCGGCCCGCACTTCTTCAATTCGGATCAGGAGCTCGATCGCGTGATCGGCGTCATCCGCGATATTCTCGACACAAAAGCATATGAGAATTATCTCTCAGCCGGCGGAGCGAAGTTCTGAGCCGGATCTGAATGAGAGGTGACTGATATGACCAGGGTTCATTTCATCGTTATCGCGGCGCTGCTGATCGCAATCTATTTCTGGTCGCAGGGAGCCCAAAGGAAGAAGTCTCAAACGGCGGGATCGACCGAACCGGCGCGCGCCGACAGAGTCGTCAAAAGCGAGGCAGACTGGCGGAAGATTCTGACGCCCGAACAGTACTACGTCGTCCGTCGCAAAGGCACCGAACGGGCTTTCACCGGCAAGTTCTGGGATCACCACGAAAAGGGCGTCTACCTCTGCGTCGCCTGCGGGCAGGAGCTCTTCAGTTCCGACCATAAATTCGATTCGGGGACCGGCTGGCCGAGTTACTGGAAACCGATCAAACCCGAAAACGTCGCCACGGAGGATGATGACAGCTTCTTCATGCGCCGGATCGAGGTCGTCTGCAGCCGCTGCGGCGGCCACCTCGGCCACGTCTTCGACGACGGACCGGAACCCACCGGCCTCAGATACTGCATAAATTCCGCATCTCTCGAATTTAAAAGTAAAAAGTAGAAAGTAGAAAGGATAAAAGTACTTTCTACTTTCTACTTTTTACTTTCTACTTAATCTCCACAGTCAGAGTATTCGCCACTTTCCCTTCGACGCTCAGCAGGACGTTGACGACGCCGCGGTTGATGAGAGACCGGGGGATGCGGATATTTGCCTGATCGA
>CALBSU010000601.1 GCA_937967285.1 uncultured Acidobacteriota bacterium | reverse complement strand
ATCTGGCCGAGCGGACCGGATTGAATGATGTCCGCGTCATTGCGCCGGCGACTCATGATACTGGCAGCGCGTTTCTCGGTGCGCCGCTGCGCGACGACCGGGCCTGCATCTCATCCGGGACTTGGTCGCTGGTCGGGGTTGAACTCGACGCTCCGGTGATCGATGAAAGGACCGCGCGCGGCAACTTCACCAACGAGGGCGGGGCGTTCGGGACGATCAGGTTTCTCAGGAACGTCATGGGATTGTGGATACTGGAATCCTGCCGGAAGGAATGGGCGGAGCGCGGGATCGATGTCGAGTACGGATCGCTGCTGAGAGAAGTCGAATCCCGTCACAGACCGGGCGCCCTGATCTATCCTGATGATGATCGATTCTTCAGTCCGGCCGATATGCTCGCGGCGGTCAATACGCAGCTCGAGGAGACCGGCCAGCCGGCCCTCTCGGATCCGGTTGAGGTGACCGGGGCAATACTCGATTCGCTGGCCTTCAGGTACGCGTCGGTGATCGGATCGATTGAGGGAATAACCGGCAAGGATATCGAGGGAGTGCAGATCGTCGGCGGCGGGTCGCGGAACGGGTATCTGAATCAAATGACCGCGAATGCGACCGGAAAGCCTGTGCTGGCCGGTCCGGTCGAATCCACGGTCATCGGTAATCTGGCGGTTCAGGCGATCGCCGCGGGGCGCTTCGCCGGGCCGGCCGAAGCTCGGGAATATGTCGCCGGCCGGCTCAGCCTGAAGCGCTTTGAGCCGGACGGATCCCCGGCGATCGATGATCTGTCCCGGCGCTATGATTCGATCGAGTCGAGCCGCCTCACTGGCTGCTGAGCGCGCCCGAGGGCTGGCTCTGCATGAATTCCGTCACGGTCCTGGCCGGGATCAGCAGTGTCAGGCTCGACGGTTCGTGAAGTGCGCGGACGATGCCCAGGAACTTGCCGTCGTTGTCGAAGACCCAGCAGCCGCTCCAGCCGCGCGCGATCTTGAGTTTCGCGCCGATGACGTCGGCCGCGGCCATGTTCTGCGGCAGGCGATAGGTCGGATTGATGTCGGTCGGCTCGTATGAACCGTCCTTGAAGACCGCCAGTTTGTACGGGCCGATGATCTCGCCCTTGACCAGTTCCTTCTTCTCGGCCTCGTCCTTGTTGACGCTGTACAACGCCACACCCTTGTCCGGATCGGCATTCGCCGGAGGCAGCACGCTCCTCGATCTCTTCGAGGTGACGCGCAGCTCGGCCAGATCGTTCTCTGTGTCGCGCTTGATTACTTCCGCTTTTCGCCAGAGCACTCTGATGCCGACAACGGTCAGCGGATCTTCATCGTCCACTCCCGCCAGCCTGCGAAGGTCCTTCGGCAGCGTCCCGTTGATGACGTGATTATTGGTGATGACGCGATTGGGACCGACATAGTAGCCGTTGCCGACCTTGGTGATCTTCTTCGTGAAGAGCCACTTGACCCAGTTATCCTTGCGGTTCAGGTACTTCGATTCGACCAGGGTGACCTCGATCTTGACAAGCTGGTAGGCGGCCTGTTTGACCTCCGGGGTTCTGCCATTGATCTTCTTGCCGGAAGGGTCCTTGGCGTTCGAGACTGTACTCAGTCCGCAAAAGACCATAAATAAACAGATCAGCCGCGCGGTGTTTCGTTTCATCTTGAAATCCTTTCAAATTCGAGGTTTTGCCTGATGTCGTTTAATGCCTGTCGATCCTGATGAATACATTATTGCCCGACCTGTAAAAACCGATATGAATGCGAAATCCGGACACCGACGACCTGTTTTCAAAATTTTTGCGGCTGAAGAGTTTTGCATCCACTAGACCGGATGCACGCTGATGACAGCATTTGCGGGAGGATAGACCGTATTCAGATTAATGGCAACATAAATCTTCAAAAAATTTGTAACAGCATTGAGTTTCCAGTTGCCAGTGGGAGTCCCGAAATCCGTGCCTGCCTGTAAGTTCAATTTCCGGCATAACCCGTCCCTTCAAATAAGACTGGCAACCGGAAACTTAAACCCCGGACGCGCCGGATCGGAATATCAATCGAGGTCGAGAGGATTTTTGAAGCCCTTATCTTTGTCCTTATCGGCATTTTTGAAGGCCTCGCGGAACTTCTCTTCGAGGATTCTCTCGCGATCCTTTTCCGATCCCATGGCCTGGGCGAAGATCTGATCGCGCAGTTGTTTCTGCCGGTCGAGTTCCTTTTTCATCTCGTCGAAGGAGGCAGTCGGTTTGGCTTTCTCCTGGGATGAGATTATGGCCCCGGTCTCGGCGTCGACCTGGATTGTCGCCTCGCAACAGGGGCAGATGATCGTTAATTGCCTTGTTTCATTCATTATCATCCTCCGCTCAAAGCCTGCAGAATGTGGATCTCGTCATCATCGGACAACCGGGTGTCGAGTCGCCATACCTGTTCGCCGTTGACGAAGATCTTCATATGCGGGCGGATGGA
>CALBSU010000600.1 GCA_937967285.1 uncultured Acidobacteriota bacterium | reverse complement strand
GCGGGATCTCGCCGACTCCGCGCCATTTGCGGTTCGAGATCTGAAACACCTCTCCGATCAGCCTGCGGGCGGGCTCGTTCCCCTCCCGCCTGACCATCCGCGTGTACTGATTCTCGACCTCGGCCCGTCCCTCCTCCAGTTGCCGGACGCACATGCAGATGCCCTGCAGAATATCGAGCGGCTCGAAACCCGTGACCACAATCGGAACCCGGTATTTCGCAGCGATCGGCTCGTATTCGGTGTAACCCATGACAGTGCAGACATGCCCGGCGGCCAGAAATCCCTGAACACGGTTATGCGGCGATGACAAAATAGCCTCCATCGCCGGCGGAACCAGGACATGCGAGACGAGCACCGTGAAATTGTCGAGCTTCTGCTGCGCGGCCTGATAGACCGCCATGGCGTTGGCCGGCGCGGTCGTCTCGAATCCAACCGCGAAGAAGACCACCTGTTTTTCGGGGTTTTCGCGCGCGATCTTCAGGCAGTCGAGAGGCGAATAGACGATGCGGACGTCTCCGCCCGCGGCCTTGACCATGAAGAGGTCCTTTTCGGAACCGGGAACGCGGAGCATGTCGCCGAATGAGCAGAAGATGACTCCGGGGCGTGAGGCGATCGCGATCGCCTTGTCGATCAGTTCGAGCGGAGTGACGCAGACCGGGCAGCCCGGACCGTGAACCAGCGTGATCTCCTTCGGCAGCAGTTCGTCGACGCCGAACCGGATGATGGCGTGAGTCTGCCCGCCGCAGACCTCCATCAGCGTCCACGACCTGGTCGTCAGTTTTGCAATCGCATCGGCGTATCGCCGAGCGGCATCGGGATCGCGGTATTCGTCGATGTATTTCATGCCGTCTCACCCTCGATCTCGGACATCCCGTCGATCTGGCGCAGGTACTCGAAGGTCCTGTCGGCCTCATCCTCATCGACGATGCTGATCGCAAATCCGACATGCACGATGACGTAATCGCCGACTCGAGCATCCGGAACGTAGCAAAGATTGATCTCCTTGACGATCCCCGCGAAATCGACGCGTCCCGACCGCAAAACGGGATCGACGCCCTCGATGCTCAATATCTTTCCCGGTACTGCAAGACACATCAGGCTTCTCCTTTCCAGAGCACTCCGACAGCCTGGCCGAAAGCGATGCCTCCGTCATTGGGAGGCACGCGCTGGTGCCAGTATGGGCAGAATCCTTCCTCGCGCAACCTGACGATCGCGCGTTCGGTCAGGTATCTGTTCTGGAAGCATCCGCCCGAAAGCGCAACCGATTCCAGTCCGATTCGACGGGCAACTGCGACGACAGCTTCAACCATCGAGTTGTGGAATACGGCGGAGAGCAGACCCGCCGAAGCGCCGCCGCGCAGATCCTCGATCAGGCAGCGGATCATAAGTTCCCAGTCGACGATCGTTCTTTCGTCATCGCGCAGTTCGACGGGCCAGCTTTGATCGGTTCTGATCTCTCCGATGGCGAATTCGAGGGCCATCGCGGCCTGTCCTTCGTAGCGAATGATCTGGCGCAGCCCGAGGATCGAGGCGACGGCATCGAAGATCCGACCGGCGCTGGAAGTGACGGGCGAATTGATCCCCTTCTCCAGCATCTGCCCGATTATATCCAGTTCTTCCCTGTTGAAAGCCGCAACCGGATTGAGGTCTCGCATATCGAATATTTCCGGGCCGATTATTCTGTGCAGAAGCCCCAGTGCGGTCCTACGCGGCTCCCGGACTGCTGCATCTCCACCAGGGAGATGGAATGGTCTGAAGCTGGCGATGCGCCGGCACTCGCCGTCAGAAATACGGAAAAACTCACCGCCCCAGATGGTCCCATCCGGCCCGTAGCCGGTGCCGTCCCAGGCTATGCCGAGAGCGGGTTCAGTCAGCTCGTTCTCCGCCATGCAGCCCATGACGTGCGCAACATGATGCTGAACCTCTGTTACGACCGGGAAATTCTCCTTTGCGAATCGCGACGAAAGGTAATCGGGATGCATGTCGCAGGCGACTGTTTCAGGGCGCGCGTCATAAAGCGTCTCGAAACTGGAGATCACATGTTTGAACGCTTCGAATGACTGCGGCGTTTCGAGATCGCCGACGTGCTGGCTGATAAACGCGTTG
>CALBSU010000599.1 GCA_937967285.1 uncultured Acidobacteriota bacterium | reverse complement strand
AGGATTTCGTTCGTCATCCCGGGGAAGAAACGCGAGAGCGCCAGTCCGCCGATGATATCGCGCGACTGGAGCGCATCGAGGATCCCGGTTGCGGTCGAGGGGCAGCTCAGTACGAACTCATTGAAAAACGGCGCGGCGAACCTGATCGAGAAGCCGTCGATTTCGGCCAGCCGTTTGGCGGCGTAATGGGCTTTCTGAGCATTCTGCCCGGCGACTTCGCGGACTCCGGCGCGGCCCATGGTCGAAAGATAGACGGTCGCCATCAGCGCGTAGAGACCCTGGTTGGTGCAGATGTTCGAGGTCGCTTTTTCCCGACGGATATGCTGCTCGCGGGTGGCGAGTGTGAGCACATAGCCGGGGCGCCCCTGCGTATCGTGCGCCTGTCCGACCAGGCGGCCCGGGATCTGGCGCTGGTACTTCTCGCGGGTCGCAAAGAATCCGCAGTATGAGCCGCCGAATGAGAGCGGTATTCCGAACGACTGCGCTTCGCCGCAGACGATGTCGGCGCCGCAATCTCCCGGCGATCGCAGCAGTCCGAGGCTCAAGCCTTCGGCGACGACGACCGTGAAGAGCGCTCCCGTATTCCTGACCGCCTCGCCGATCGCCTGCAGGTTCTCGATCCCGCCGAAGAAGTTCGGCGACTGCACGACGACGGTGGCGATGTCCGAACCGAGCTGCGCTATCGCATCCGGCTTGAGCGTCCCCGTCTTTTCATCGAACGGGATGGTGACGCTTTCGATCCCCGCGTTGCGGATATAGGTGTCGACCACCTCGCGATACTCAGGATGAAGATTGCCCGCCAGAGCGACCTTCGTCCGGCCCGTGACGCGTTCGGCCATGAGGACCGCTTCGGCCGTGCCCGTCGAACCGTCGTAGAGCGACGCGTTCGAGACGTCCATCCCCGTCAGCTCGCAGATCATCGACTGATATTCGAAGATCGCCTGCAGCGTTCCCTGGCTGATCTCGGGCTGATACGGCGTGTATGAAGTGTAGAACTCCGATCTCGAGATCAGCGTGTCGATGATCGTGGGAATGAAATGGTCGTAGGCCCCGGCGCCGAGAAACGATTTCATTCGCCGGCCGGTGATCCGCGTCGTGTTGAGTTCCGCCAGGGCGCGGAAATAGTCGAGAGTTTCGGTCTCTGATTGCGCCGGCGGGAGGTCGAGCGGCGCCTTGAGTTGCAGATGATCGGGGATTCCGCGAAACAGATCCGCGATCGATTCACGGCCCATCTCCTGGAGCATCAGCTCTCTCTCGTGGGCCGAATTGGGAATGTAACGCATCGGTTCTTCTCAATTTCGTTTAATGCGGTCCGAATCTCTTGCCGGGGCTTGCCGGACCGCGGGTTATTCTTCCTTCTGAGATTCGACGAAGTCCTCGTATTCGCTCGCGGAGAGCAGTCCGTCGATCTCACCCTTGTCGCTCAGCCTGACCTTGACCATCCATCCGTCACCGTATGGCGAGTTGTTGACCAGTTCGGGAGTGTCCTCGAGGCCTTCATTGATCTCTACGATCTCTCCCGAGACGGGAAGGAAGAGTTCGCTGAAGGTCTTGACCGATTCGACCTCGCCGAAGGTGTCGTGGGCCGAAAACTTCTCGCCCACCCGCGGGAGCTGAACATGCACCACATCGCCCAGCTGCTCCTGCGCGAAACTGGTGATTCCAACCGTGCCGGTGTCGCCCTCGACACGGATCCATTCATGGTCCTTCGTGTAATGCAGTTCGTCAGGATATGCTGCCATTGCTTCCTCTCTTTTTGATGATAAGTGGGGTTCTTAACCGAACTTTGTCGAAAAGTTGGTGAAGATGTTCGAGGTGGTTCGGTCTGTCCTGTATCGGTGCCGTATAGATCTCCGGGACCTGGACTATCGTTCGCGTTTGTAGAACGGCGTCGGCACGACTTCCGCCGCCAGCCTTCTGCCTCTGACGTCAATCTCGAACCTCGAGCCGATCGATGTCCTGTCGATCGGCAGATATGCGAGGCCGATGTTCTTCTTCAGGAACGGTGCCGGACTGCCCGAGGTCACCATTCCGGATTCTTCTCCATCAATATAGACGGGATTGTGATCGCGGGCGATCCCCTTGTCGATGACCTCGAAGCCGACCAGTTTGCGCGTCAGACCGCTCTGCTTCTGGGCCACCAGTGCGTCGCGGCCGATGAAGTCTCCCTTGCCCGGCTTGAAGATCCACCCGAGGTCCGCTTCCAGCACCGTCGTCGTATCGTCGATGTCGTTTCCGTAGAGCGCCATCTTCGCTTCGAGACGCAGCGTGTTCCTCGCCGCCAGTCCGCAGGGGATCAGTCCGGCGGGGGCGCCTGTGTCGAGTATCTTTTTCCAGATCCGCTCGGACTCTGCCGGGTCGAAATAGATCTCGACCCCGTCCTCTCCCGTGTATCCCGTCCGGGCGATGATCGCCGGCACTCCGTCGATCTTCCCTTCGGTGAACCAGTAATATTTGATCGAGCCGAGATCGACCCCGGTCAGCGTCTGCATGATCTCGATCGCCCGGGGACCCTGGATCGCCAGCTGAGTGTACTCGGCGCTGACGTTCCTCACCTCGGCATCGAATCCGCCGGCGTGCGACAGGATCCATTCGAAGTCCTTGTCAGTATTCGATGCATTGACGCACAGGAAGTAACGATCGGCCCCGAACCGGTGAACCAGTATGTCGTCGACGAAGGTTCCCGCCGGCGTCGTCAGTCCGGAATACTGAATCTGCCCGTCGACCAGCTTCGATGCGTCATTCGACGTCACATGCTGGACCAGATCGAGCGCCCCGGCGCCCTCGATAACGATCTCTCCCATGTGGCTGACATCGAAGATGCCCGCCGCAGTCCGCACCGCCATGTGCTCCTCGATCGTCCCGGCCTTGTACTGGACAGGCATGTCCCATCCGCCGAAATCGATCATCCGACCGCCATATGCCCGATGCGCATCGTTGAGTGCCGTCTTTTTAAGTTGATTATTCGACAATTCGTGGTCCTCGAGCCGTCTTCGTCTGGTCTGAAGACTCTTTCTGCAGGGTTGGGAGTCCGGAATGTGAAACCTAGCACACGGTTTACGACGGCGTCAAGCATCGGCAGGCGGAGACCGGGGAAACGGCTTGAGCTTGTAAGTGTTGCGATTATTGCGTTTATCGGGTTCGCGCCCGGCTCGTCGGTGAGCCGGATGAAAAAAAGGTCCGGGATGACAACTTTTTGCACACTTGTGTCACTTACAGACCGTAATGACAAATGAAAAGAGAGAAGAGCGAGACGCCGGGAAGGCGGGAGATAATATGATGGATGTAGCGATATATCCGCTACAAAA
>CALBSU010000598.1 GCA_937967285.1 uncultured Acidobacteriota bacterium | reverse complement strand
GAAGTTCGGGCGAGAGCAGCTCACCGAGCCCGGCGAACATGTGATACATCGCCGGTGGAATGAGTGAGTGAGATGTGACGATGCTCTCGCGCAACCGCTCGTGCGGCGGCGGAGAGTCGTACTCCTTCGGATACAGTTCGCGCTGCTTGAGCACCAGCTCACGAATCTTACCGTCTGCTTCCTCGAACGGAATCGTCCTGATCCAGGCCATCTATGAAATCTCCTTCCGTTGGCCGCCCCCGGGCTGGAATGCCAGCAAGGTCATCAGTCCGGCCGCGACGATCGTCAGCAGCCCCCAGCCGATCAGCACCGGCTGATACGATCCGAGACGATCGAATCCCATCCCCATCAGGGCCGGACCGAATGCGCCTCCGAGCGGGACGGCGACGAAGATGTAACTGTAGATCTCTGCAAATGAACGGAGCCCGAAATATCGACTGACCAGATACGGAATGGTCGCCGCGTCGGCTCCGTAACCGAGCCCGATCAGCATCGCGGCCGCAATCGCCGGCAAGCCGGAGACGCCCGTCGAAAGGACGAGTATCCCGATTGCGACCAGCAGAAAGGCGATGACGGGCACACTGGTCGGGTTGATCCTGTCGAGCAGGTAGCCGGTTCCGACGCGGCCGACGATTCCCGCCGCGCCGAGCAGTGAAGCCGCCAGGGCCGCCCGCGCCGGGATCATTCCGCGATCGGTCAGCATCGGCACCAGGTGGATCATACACGCCTGAACGCTGGCCATGAAGATGAAGAATCCGGCGACGATGATCCAGAAAGCGCGACTTCGCAGAACCTCGAACCGCGTCATACCGTCAGGCGGTGAATGTTCCGGATGATCGGCGACCGGCCCGGTCGGCGCGCGCTCTTTCAGCAGCACCAGCATGGCGCCGACGGCGATCAGGAGGACGGCGAATCCGAGCATCGCGTGAGCCCTCCGCCAGCCGAACGATTCGAGCAGAAACTGCGCTGCCGACGGCCAGACGACTCCGCCGAGCGCGGTCCCGCTCATGGCTACTCCCAGCGCCAGCCCGCGGCGATCCGTGAACCATCGGGAGATCAGCGTGGCGTGCGGGATCGCGGATGTCCCCGGCCCGACCAGACCGAGCAGCAGAAAGATTGCGAAGAGATGCCACAGGTTCGATGTCAGCAACGCGATCGACGCGAAACCCGCGCCGAAGACCGCGGTGCAGATCAGAATCGGACGCCGCGGACCGAACCTGTCGGTCAGCCATCCCGTCACCGGCATCGCAGCCATCGCCGTCAGCATCGCCAGAGTGAAGCCCAGCGAGACCTCAGTCCGCGTCCAGCCGAACTGATCGCAGAGCGTCGTCAGGAAGACGCCGAATGTGTTGACCATCAGCGAACCGAAATGCATGAACATCCCGATCCACGACGCCGCAACCACAAGCCACGCCGTCCTCATCCCGTCTGCTCGAATCCCGTCTGTCAGAATCCCGTCCCTCTGCAATTTTCAAAAGACCATTTTAACGGCGAGCTGGAATGCGCGAGGCCCGCCGGAACCGAAGACTCCGCCCGCGGTCGTCAGCGGACGGCCGAAGTTCGATGACCGCAGATATCCGGGGCTTGATGGATCGTCGCTGTCGCGCGTCAGCACGTTGGCATATCCGCTGTAGTTCAGATTCGAGACTCCCAGAATATTGGTCACATTGAACAGGTTGAAGACCTCGACGATCGGTTCGATTCTGAAATTTTCGGTCAGCTTGATCGGCCGCGAGATGCGCACATCGAAGGAGCTGAACCCGTCGTTGAATCGCGCGTCGTCGCCGACCAGCGGCAGCGGCTGACCGTTGACTCCGCCCGCCGCGTTGAGCTGCTGCAGATAACCGTTCAGCTCTGCGCGGGTCTTGAACAGACGGCCGCCGGCGTTTCGCTGCAGCACGGGAACCCGCGACGACGCATCGGGCAGCAGGATGTCCATCGGGACTCCGGAGCTGAGCGTCATGATCGGAGCGAGCTGGATCCCGAGCGGCAGATCGAAACCTCCCGACAGCGTGAAGTAATGCCGCCGGTCATTCGGCGTCGGCCCGTATTCGAGCTGCAGGTTATTCGAATCGACGGGGCCGTTCGAGAACGGGATCTGATCGTCGTTGGCGAAGTTGAACGACTTCGAGAGCGTGTAAGATGCGCGGAACTGATAGCGATTCGAGAGCCGCTTCTCGAAGCTCAGCAGCAGGCCGTCATACTTCGTCCTGACGCTCGACTCAAGATTGACCACGCGATCCGGCCCGCCGACCACGGGGTTGTTCACCACGCCGATCGTCCGGCCGATAATGAAATGCGTTCCGAGGTTGTGCAGATAGTCTGCGCGGACGACGAAATCGCGCCAGAACTGGTGCTGCACGCCCAGGTTGAACTGCTGAACCATCGGATTCTGCAGATTGTTGTCGATGATGTTGATGCCGGAAGC
>CALBSU010000597.1:0-2500 GCA_937967285.1 uncultured Acidobacteriota bacterium | reverse complement strand
ACCGGGACCGAAGTAGACCTCATAGTCGAGACCGGCGGCCGACTGGTGCCGATCGAGGTTAAGCAGACAGCAACGCCGAGGCCAGCCCTGGCCTCCTCGATCAGGACCTTTCAGGAAGATTTCGGTGACAGAGCCCTGCCGGGTTATGTCGTTCATTCCGGCGACGTCCGCCTGCCACTGGGATCGAATGTCACGGCATTGCCCTTTGCCGAGCTCTAGCCGCCTGCCTTGCGTCATGGATGCACCATCCAGCTTCCTTAAGAATCGGCTTTCATCATCAAATATGCATCCATCAACAACATCAGAAAGAATAATATTAATTTTGGCCATCGAATTCGGTCAGCAACTTCAAGATCTAATTGTGTCCCCTTCTCTTCGCCCACTCGATCGGAGTGGCCCACTCGGGATCATCCGGCAGATTCAAACCTGCGCCATTTTTCAAGAGCAGTTCGAGCATTCCTGTTTTGCCGCAGCGCGCAACCCAGGCGAGCGGGGTCGAGCGGAACTCCTTGTCGCGGGCTTTTTGGAGTGCGGCGGCCCGGCGCCGCTTTCCCTGTTGAAGTGATTTATCGGATCAATAACAAAGCGACGCCGGGCCGTCGCACTCCAAAGATTACGGATTAACGGTCTCGATTTCTATGATTCTGCGATGAAGTGCATTATTATCTCGGAGTCTTGCCCTTACCTCGAGCAATTGACCCGCATACCGGAGACGGAAAATTATGCAGGACGCGATCGTCAATCATCACAGGAAGTCCTTCAACTGGCCGATCACCATCTTCATGCTGCTGTTTCATATCGGAGCGGTGGCGGCGCTGCTGAATTTCAGCTGGGCGGCGCTGGGCGTTGCAGTCCTGATGTGGTGGGTGGCCGGCAGTCTGGGGATCGGCATCGGATATCACCGCCTGCTGACGCACCGCGGATTCAAGGCGCCGAAGTGGGTCGAGTATTTTCTGACGATCTGCGGGACGCTGGCGCTGCAGGGAGGCCCGGTAGGCTGGGTGGCGACTCACCGCATCCATCATGCCAACACCGAGAAGGATGGCGACCCTCATTCGCCGCGGCATGGTTTCTGGTGGTCGCACATGGGCTGGATCGTCAACGGGCAGTCGACGCATTCAGAGGTCTCGTGGCTGGCGAAGTATGTGCCGGATCTTGCGAAAGACAGGTTTCTCGACTGGCTGTCGCGCTGGAGCTTCGTGACTCAGATTCCGGTGATCGCGCTGCTCTGGTGGGCCGGCGGCTGGCAGTTCGTCCTGTGGGGAGTCTGCCTGCGGGTGGTCTTTTCGTGGCACGCGACCTGTTTCGTCAATTCGGCGGCTCACGTCTGGGGGGCGCGCCGCTTCGATACCCGCGACGATTCGCGTAACAACTGGTGGGTGGCGCTGATGACCTTCGGCGAAGGCTGGCACAACAATCATCACGCTTTTCCGGCTGCCGCGCGCCACGGACTGGCATGGTACGAACTGGACCTCAACTGGATCAGCATCTGGATCCTGAAGAAGCTCGGACTCGCCCGGAACATTCGCCTTGCCAATCCGGCGATCTATCTTGAAAGCGAAAAACGACAGACCGAGGGTAACTACTCTGCTTATTGAGGAGGATTATTTCGACAGGATTAACAGGATTTGTCAGGATTTACAGGATAATATTGAAAAATCTTCAATCTACTAAACAGAATCCAGATGCAAACAGGCCATTTCATTCCCTTGAATCAATCCTGTAAATCCTGACAAATCCTGTTAATCCTGTCGAAATTTCTCCTCTTCTTCAGACCGAGCAGTTACAACCGGAACCTTTTTCATCTCAGATACATCAGACTGCCCGCGACGAGTCCGGCCACGCAGACGGCCATCTTGTAGAAGATCGTTTCGCGCGTGATCTCCTCGACGCGGATTCCGACGTAGTTGGCGACCCAGACGTTCTGAGTGTTGGTCGGGTCGCAGGCGCTCTGGACCTGAGCGACGCTCAGCGCGGCGGCCAGCAGCGCCTGCGGAGGCAGCAGCCCGAGCGTGCTGATCAGAGTGTAGACGCCGATGCCGATGCCGTAGGGATTGAGCGGCCCGCGGTAGAGCGAGAGCGGCGAGAGCAGTCCGAAGAAGAGGATGTAGACGAGCGGTGAGCGGAAGTTGATCGAGGCGATGAACGGTTCGAGCGCACCTCTGACCGCCGGCAGCGTCGTCGCATTGAGCAGCATCCCGATGCCGATCATCAGGATGATCGCCGGGGCGACGTCCTCAAGGCCCCGCACCGATGCGCTTGAAAGCTGCTGGACGATCTCTCGCGGGCGCACGATCAACGCGCCGATCACTGCACCGGCCAGAAAAGCGGGAATCACGTTCCAGCTCTGCAGCAGCGTCCTGAGCAGTTCCGGCATCGATTCGATCTGCGCGCTCAAGCCGAGCAATCCGCCGACTTTGACCAGCGCCGTCCAGCCGAGCCCGAGGTGCAGAATCAGCGGGATCAGCGGCACGGCCAGCGCGATCAGCGGGACCGACGG
>CALBSU010000596.1 GCA_937967285.1 uncultured Acidobacteriota bacterium | reverse complement strand
AATGCGGGACTGCTCAATCCGAAGATTTCGGATTTCACCGTCAGCTCGAATCTGATCTTTGCCGGAACGGGAGGCGGAGTATTCAGGGCCGCGAATCCGCAGCTCTGATCGAAAGCCTGTTATCCGACCATTTCGAGCACCGCCCCGGCGTCGCCTGTGAGCGTCAATTCGGGGCGGTCGGGATGTCCGATGGTGATCGATCCGCGGGCGAGGCTGTTGTTGGCAACCTCGAATGTCCCCGAACAGTCTGTTCTGGTGTAGGGAAGTCTGTGCTGCGAAATCCCGCCGCCGTCGATCTCGGCATGGACCGCGAGTCCGGTGCTCTTCTCGAAGCAGTCGAAACTCCACCTCATGCGGTCGCGATCTCTCTCGAAGGTATTGAATCCCTTCAGGACGTGAAGATTGCCGTTGTGCCAGAGCAGCGCTTTTCTGAAATAGAGGCCGAAGCCGATCTCATATTCCAGCGCCTCGAAAGTGGTCGTCCAGCCGTCGGCATTGCGGGCATAAAGATGAGTCCACGTCCAAAGATTGCGATGGCGAAAGCCGCAGTTGTGTCCCTGCAGTCCGAACCCGAGCGGCGAGCCCGATTGTCGTATCCCATCCATCTCGATCCAGCCGTCGAAGACCGCATCGGTATGCGGCGTGCGAGAGAATCCAATCCAGCCGACGTCGCTCATCGAAAATCCCGCGCCCGATTTATACGAGAGATCCCAACTGACGTTGCGGCCACCGGCCGAGACGCGCCCGGCACATCGATCATGCGAGATCCTGTTATCGTTGTGAGCTATCGAGAGGTCCTCATTCCGGCCAGAGATCTCGATCCCGTCGAGGGGAAATCCCTCGATGCAGCTGGTCGGCGGGCCGTCAGCGGGAAACCAGGTCGCCCAGACCTGGAACGGAGCGGTTCCCGGACATCCTCCGCCGGCCGGCCGTCCCGGATCGGTCAGCAGATACCGAAACCACCATGCGCCGCTGCCGTCGGCCAGGGCGATCTTGAGGAACCAGACCTCGTATCGCCTCTTCATCGACATCGACGAATAGACCTGATTGAGCTCAGTCGGCTTCACTTCGATTCCTGCAACTTGACGGGAATGTCGGCTCGTTCCGGAGCGGATTCGCCGGGGATCCCGTAAAACTCAAGCAGCGGAGCGGCCACGATATTCTGCACGCGCTGCCTCAGCGGCTCGATGTCATTTTTGGTCATCCCCGAAGTGTCGATCGTGTCGTGCATGAAGACAGTGATCTTCGAGGGGAAGAGCTTCCAGTCGCCTTTCCGGCTGAACTCATATGCGCCGACGATGCTCATCGGTGCGACCGGATACCCGAACTGGATCGCCATCCGGAAGACTCCGGGATTGAACTCGCGCGGCAAACCCGACATCGTGCGCGACCCCTCGGCGAAGACGATCAGGCTGACTCCGCTGTCGAGCGCCTCTCTCGCCTGCTTCATCATCTGCTTGTATTTGGTCAGATTGCCCTCCGGCGGGACGGGCACGTTGCCGAACCGCTTCATCATCCAGCCGTAGGCGGGAACCTTGAAGTGAGATTCGTGCTCGAGTCCCCGGACGAACTGCGGGATGGCCGAATAGATGATGAACGCGTCCCAGATGTCGATGTGATTGCAGACGAAGAAGCTGGTCCGCGTCCGATCGAAGCCGGGCGAGAACCTGACCTCGAAATCGACGCCCGCCACACGCAGGATATTGCGGAAGAGCCAGCGCTGCGGTCCGTCGTTGCGTCGCGGATCGATGAAGATTCCCATCAGCACAAGAATCGTACAGATCGGGAAGAAATGGATGATGCTCGCGATCCAGATCGCGACGGTTCTGGTCGTGTACCAGATTCGCGCCGCCAGGCCGAGCGAACTCCACCTGTGACTGGGATGATTCCGTACTTCCGATTTAATATCCATCGTCGCTTTCTAAACCCTGACCCGCAGGGCCGAGGGCAGGACTTCGAGATTCCTCAACCGGACCTTCATCACTTCGCCGTCGATCATGATGTCGATCGGCTCCTCGAAATCGAGGTCGATCCTGCGCGCCCGTCCCTGCCAGACCAGCGGATGGCCGACATGCGATCCGTCATAGCATTTATGGAAATTGCTGATGAAATCGTAGCGATTCGACGACCACTGAACGATATCGATCTGCCCGTCGGCCGTCTCGGCGTTCGGCGCAAGCATCATGTTGCCGCCGGTGTACTTGCTGTTGTTGAAGATCAGCAGAGCGGTCGAGGGCGTGGTCAGATCCTTTTCGCCGTCGAGTTTGAGGTGAAAGACCCGTTTGTGGAACTGCGCCAGGCAGAGCACAACGGCCAGTCCGTAGCTGGCCGGTCCGAGCAGCTTGAACCTGCCGGCAAGGTTGCAGACATCCGCGACGAAACCGAGGCTCAGGATGTTGATGTAGTAGACCACGCCGTCTTCGTGGATCAGTCTGATCACATCGCACGGGCGCGAGCGGCCCTCGATGATCGCGCGCGAGGCGTATTCGACGCCCTCATCGGTGAAGTCCCTCAGAAACGAGTTGCCGGTGCCGAGCGGAAGAAAACCGAGCGTCGGGATTTCACCCTCGTCCCACGCCTCTGGAAACAGGCCGTTGACGATCTCGAACGATGTGCCGTCTCCGCCGACGGCGATGAAACCTCGATACCCGTCACGGTATGCGGCGCGCGTGATCTCTGTCGCGTGACCCGCATGCGAGGTTTCAGCGACGTCGAATACGACTCCGCCCGATCTGAGCCTGTCGAGCGCCGGGCCCAGTAGCTTCGCGCATTTGCCGAAACCGGCTGCGGGATTAACCACGGCGAGTGTCTTCATAGCTCTTTGAGCGCTTCCTCGCGTTCGAAGCGCGACCGTATCTCTTCAGCCAGCGCTATCCTTTTGATCTTCATCGACGCGGTTCTCGGGAACTCAGTGTCCCACAGAACATAACCGCTGACGCGCTTGTAATTGAGGAGCCGGTTGTTGCGGGCGACCATATCCGCCCTGATGGAATCGTCGAACGGCCGGCCTTCCTCGGGGTGCAGGACGATGATCAGCTTTTCACCCATCATCGACCGCTCCGGCCAGACGTAGTTGGCCGCGAAGACGCAGAACTCCTTGACCGGCAGGCCCTCGAAAGCGCTCTCGATGTCCTCTGGATATACGTTCTTGCCTTCTTCGGTGACGATCATATTCTTGACGCGGCCGAAGAGCTGCAGATGTCCCGTCGAATCGAAGCGACCCAGATCTCCCGTCATCAGCCAGCCGTCCACGATCGTCTCGGCAGTCAGTTCCGGATCGTCGAGGTAATGAGACATCAGCGTCCGGCTGCGTGCCGCGACCTGGCCGATCCCGTCGGCATCAGGATTGACGATCCGCAGTTCGATCCCCGGAAGCGGTTTGCCGACCGTGTCGGCCCGAAACGGCTTGAAGTCGTTGAGCGTCAGCGCGGTGCCGGCTTCGGTCAGGCCGTAGCCGTTGCCGACCTGGATGCCCAGATCGTAGAAGAACTGCAGCATTCCGGGATCGCTGAAGGCGCCGCCGGTGAAGATCGCGCGCAGTTCCCCGCCGAACGCCTCATGAACCTGTTTGAGCAGCTTCCTGCTCAGCTCGAGATTCGGCTGCCGGCGGGTCAGGGCTTTATTGATTCCTCTCAACAGGTTGAAGACGGCGCGTTTCAGCGGCGGCAGCTCATCGAAGCGCGTCTGAAGCCCTGTCTGCAGATTCTTGAGGATCAGCGGGACAAGCGCGACATAGGTGATCTTGAAACGCGGGAACGCCTCGCGCACGAACTCCGGTCTGAGCGTCCTCAGATGGACCACCGCCGCGCCGCAGACGAACGGACCGATGAAGCCGACCATGAAGTCGATGGCATGATTGGACGGCAGGATGCTCAGGTATCTGACGCCCGGCCAGAAAGGGTAGAGGGCCGTCAGCGCCGCGCACTGCTCCAGGTAATTGTCGTACGTCATAACGCAGCCCTTCGGTCGTCCGCCGGTTCCCGAAGAGTAGACGATGCACGCCCAGTCGCCGCGAGCGCGCGCAATGAAGGCCGGTTCGGACTCGCTCTGAGCCTCTTCCCACCGGATCGCGCCGTGCAGTTCGGCGTTCTTCGGCGCATCCGTCACGATCACCGTCCGCGCCGGCAGCTTGTCGAAGTCCTCACACTGAGTGATCGCTCGCCAGATGTGATACTCGGTGATCAGCACTTCGGCCCGGCAGTGCAGCAGGTGCGAAAGCTGTTCCGGCGCGGTCAGCTTGTAGTCGAGCGGGACCAGCACGCCGCCCGAATAAAAGACCGCATACGCCGAGACAGGCCAGCGCGACTGATTGGTCATGATGATCGCCGCCCGCGAATCGGCGCCGAAACCGCGGCTCTGCAGAAAGGCCGCCAGCTTCATCGCCATCTCGTTGTATTGGCGATAGGTCAGGCGATGGTTCTCGCGTTCGCGATCGGCCTCGATCAGGCAGATCTCATCCGCGAACTTCGCGACAGCTTCGCGCAGCGCCGAGCCCAGCGACTGGTGGGCGGCCAGATCGATCATGACCACTTGAGAACGGGTGTCTGTTGCCATTCGATAAGCTAGAGTCGTGACTGGATTCTTTCCGCCAGTGTCTGAAAATCCGATACCCCCTGTACCTCGTAATCGGGAAGTTCGACGTTGAAATGGTTTTCAAGACGCGTCAGCAGCTCGAGCGCCTGCAGGCTGTCGATCCCGAGACTCTTGAAGAAGTCGTCGGTTGGCGATAGCCTGTCGCGCTCGACTTTGAAATGCGTCGAGGCGAGTGTGAGTATTTCGTCAGTTACCTGTTCGATTGTTTTCATAAAGTTTCAGTAGGCCCAGCGGACCAGGACTGATCCGGCGGTGAACCCGGCGCCGACCGCCGCGAAGAGCACCAGGTCGCCCTTCTTCAGCTTTCCGTCGTCGATCGCGTCTCCGATTGCCAGCGGGATCGTGGCCGCCGTCGTGTTGCCGTATTTGTGGATGTTCTTGATCACCTTCGACTGATCGAGTCCGATCTTCGATGCCGTGGCATCGATGATCCTCAGGTTCGCCTGATGCGCGATGAAGAGGCCAAGGTCGTCGCCCGTCAGATGATGTTTCTCCATCATCCGGGTGCTCAGTTCCTCCATCTTGCGGACCGCGAACTTGAAGACGGCCTGGCCGTTCTGATGAACGTAGTGCATTTTCTTGTCGACCGTCTCGTGCGAAGACGGATTGAGGCTGCCTCCTCCGGGCATGTAGAGATGTTCGCCTCCCGATCCGTCGATCTCGTGGTGGTAGTCGAGGATTCCGATGTCTTCATCCCCCTCCTCGCACGGTTCGAGCAGGACGGCTCCGGCGCCGTCGCCGAAGAGGACCAGCGTCGTGCGGTCCTCCGGATTGAGAATGCTGGTCATGATGTCGGCGCCGATGATCATGACTTTCTTGTGGTGGCCGCTCTCGATGAACTGCGCGCCGGTCGTCAGCGCGTAGAGGAACGAGGAACAGGCCGCGGAGATGTCGAATCCCCATGCCCGCGTGGCCCTGATCTTGTTTTGAATCATGCAGGCCGTCGAGGGAAAGAACATATCTGGCGTCACCGTCGCCACGATGATCAGTTCGATCTCGTCGGCTTCGATCCCTCGCTGCTTGAGCAGCTCCGCAGCCGCCTTCGCGCCCAGTTCGGAAGTCGGCGTCCCCTTGTCGACCCAGTGCCTTTCGTGAATTCCCGTTCGCTCCACGATCCAGTCGTGAGTCGTATCGACCATCTTCGCTATGTCGTCATTGGTCACCACTCGCGGCGGAACATACCGTCCGAGTCCGGTAATTTTCGCTCTGCGTTTTTGATTCATATCACTCCTTATTATGGCAGATAGGGGAGCGCATCCGTGCTTTCGACGAATTTGCGCAGTCCCGCCTCGACTGCCGGCTCGGTGAAAAGACGGCAGAAAATATCGATCTCTTCCTGCAGTTCCCGATATGGAATAGGTTTGAGAAATCTCTTGGCTTCGGCGCTCGTCCGGCGGTCGAACTTGCCGATCTGCGCAGCCGTGAACCGGGCCACACGGAGCGATTCATTCTCGCCAGCCAGCTGGCTGACAAGCCCGACGTTCTGCGCCTTGGTCGCGTTGATGCTCCGTCCGGTCAGAAGAATATCCCGCACCACGGCGTTTCCGAGATCCCGCCGCAGTCTCGGTATCCCGCCGAATCCCGGAATCAGGCCAAGCCTCAATTCCGGGAAACAGAAACGCGCCATCTTGTCGGCGAAGATCAGATCGCAGGTCAGCGCCAGCTCGAACCCTCCGCCAAATGTCACCCCGTGCACGGCCGCAATCGTCGTCAGTGGCGATGCGTCGATCGCATTCATAACCGTATGGATGCGGTTGAGAAAATCCCGGACCAGAGGTTCGGCGTTCGCGAAGCCCATCCCGGAGGCCCCGAAATAGAGCTCGCGCAGGTCGGCGCCGGCACAGAAGCCTGCCTTCATCCGACTGTAGATGATGAGCGCATGCGCTTCCCGCTCCATCTCGCCCAGCGCTGAGACGAATCGTTCAAGCTCTTCGAGCGTCTTCGATCCGATCTCGTTGCACGGCTCGCGATGGAGCGCCAGCTCGATGCACCCGTCGATGATCTCCCAGGAGAGCGTCTCTCCGCTGTAGTTGTTCATATCACTGCGCAGCTCAAAGCGTGGTGCTATTCCACCCTTTCTACTTTCTACTTTTTACTTTCTACTTTCTACTTTCTATTTCTTATCGTCATCCTGATCTTCGTCATCCCGCATGCTTTGAGCGCCCCAGGCGAGCATGGCCATGATGAAGAACATAAACAGGAGCATGAGAAAAACCAGACCCGCGAAAAACATAGGTCCCTCTTTAAGACTTTCTTGAGCGATAGATCGCTTCGATCTCGTCAGAGAACCGTGTAGCGATCGCGTCGCGTCTCAGTTTGCCGTTGGCGGTGAGCAGTCCGCTTTCGATTGTCAGCGGCTCGCGATCGAGGTGGAAGCCGATGACCCGTTTGTAGTGCGGAAGGCCGTCGTTGACCTTCCGGATGGCGGCATCCGCCTGTTCGGCGGAGACCTCGCCGGTAACCAGAGCGGTCAGGAAGCTCCGGTCATTGCCCATGACCACGACCTGCTGGGCGGCCGGCAGGTTGAGGGCGATCTTCTCCTCGATCGGTTCCGGCGCGACGTTATGCCCCGAATTGAGAATGATCAGGTTCTTGAGCCGTCCGATGATCGCCCAGTTGCCCTTCGCGTCGACATCGCCCTGATCGCCGGTGTGAAACCATCCGTCGACGATGGTCTTCGATGTCGCCTCGGGACGGTTCCAGTAGCCGGGGAAGATGTTTGGACCGCGGACGATTATCTCGTCGTTCTCTCCCAGCTTCATTTCGATCCCCGGAATGGCCGGACCGACGCGGCCCGGGGTGTAGTCGTTGGGATCGTCCATGGTGCAGATCGCTGTCGTCTCGGTCAGGCCGTAGACCTGCAGCACGCGGATTCCGAGCATCATGAAAAAGAGCTGTGTCTCTCTGGCCAGCGGAGCGGAACCGCAGATGAGCGCCCTGATGTTCGGCCCGATCTTCTTTCTGATCGAGGCGAAGATGAGCCAGTTGGCGAGCCCGAATCTGAGGCTGTCGGCCATCGAACCGCGCCCCTCGAATTTATTGAGCCATGCCTGTTTGCCGCCGGCGTATATCGACTGGACGAATCCGGGTTTGGATGCGATCTGCGTCTCGACTCCCGTCCGGATCCGTTCGAGCAGTGTCGGAACGTTCAGGAAATAGTTGGGCGAGGCGACCTTCAGCTCGTCGGCCAGCCGGTTGAGGTCCATCGACATCGAGAGCCGCGCATTTCGCGTCAGGCAGTTGAGCAGCAGGATCCAGGAGCCGGCGAAGCAGAAGGGCAGATAGTGGAAGACCTCATCCTGTGTCGATGCGGTCGAGCCGGCCATCAACTGGTCGAGCCGGTATCCGGTACACCCGAGCATGAAACCCACGTTGCCGACCGAGAGCATGACGCCTTTCGGCTCGCCGGAGGTTCCTGAGGTGTAGATTATGGTCGCGACATCTGTATTCTCCAGCTTCACCGGGCCGGCGTCTTCGACGACCGCTCCCGCGGCGAATATCTCTTCGAAGAGCGGCAGCGGAGGCGCCTGGTCCCCCCAGTTGGCGGCGATGCCGTCGCGCAGCGACTGGTCCGCGCAACAGACCATCGACGCGCCGCAATCCTTCAGCATGTTGACCAGTTCGGCCGGCGCCTGCCGCGAATAGAGCGGCACGACGATCACGCCCTCGGCCATCAGCGCGACGTCAAGGGCTGCCCAGCGAATGCTGTTCGGCGCCAGCAGTCCGCACCGGTCGCCCCTTTTCAGTCCCGCGCGACGGATGAACCCGCGCGCCCTGCGAACAAGTTGCAGCACCTCTTCGCCGGTCGCGGACGAGTATCCGCCGTCGTTTACCTCCCGGAGGACCGTTCGCTGCCTTGAATCTTCCAGTTGTCGGAATATGTTTTCGACGAAGTTCATATCTTCAGTTTATGAATCGTACTTTTCGAGCAGCCGAGTCAACCCCGGGCTGATCGGCGGCAGATAGTTGTCCCAGCTCTGGAGCCCCTTCCGGATAGGGAACTCAGGGTAACGCCTCTGGACGTGTTCCTCGAAATAGATGCCCATCCGCGCCATCATCTTAAGGTTCTTTGCGACGGTCCGGCCGATTCCCTCGCGGATCGACTCCTGGTCAGCTTCGAGTTTCAGCAGGATGGCGTGCAGCCTCTCCTCCAGATCGGGATCGTCCACATTCAGGAGCAGATCCTGATGACCTCGTTCGTGCATCAGATTACGAATTCGCTCGTCCATCGTCACACCGGCCGAGGCGACCATTCCGGGCATGCAGGTCACGATCCCATGATACCTTGACGAGACCATATAATTGCAGCTTCGCAGGATCGAGACCAGCTGGTACATATCGTAGTCGGCTGAGGAGAGCGTCGGGACTCCGCCGAGCATCTCAGACATCCTCGCGCAGGCACGGGTGTCCAGTTTCTCCATCGCCACCAGAATAACGAAGATGTTGCGATCCTTCCGGAACCGGTCGACAGCGTTCGCCATCGACGAAAGATAATGATGATAGGCCTTTTCGACCTCAGGTCCGGAATTGTGGAAATAGACCGAGCGGTAATGGCTGTCTGAGTACGCCCCGGTGATCGTCCTGGCGATGAACTTGCCGACCGACGCCTTGACCGGCCACCAGAACGGGTTGATCGGACAGACGACCAGCACCGGCGATGCGCCGTCCCAGCCCAGTTTCTTCAGCTCGGCGTCGCCGTACTCCCTGCCGAGCGGCTCGAATGTCCAGGCCGTATCGGTCCCGAGCGCGGTCGTCACTCCGAGTTTGCCGAGCACATCCTGAGATTCCGGGTTGCGTGTGATGATCAGCGAATCGGAACAGTACCTTCTGACCATCCATGCGACCGTCGGATCCATGTGTCCCGCCTCGGCGCCGTATCCGACCGAGAGCTTGTTCTGGGCTGACGCGATACCGAGCGAGCCGACCATCATCGTCGTCAGCGCGTTGGCGAACTTGCTCTTGAACATCGAGCCTTCGCAGGCCACGACCCCGTCGAAACGGGGAACTTCGCGCGACAGCATCGGCGGAAAGATGTCCGGCAGCCGAACCTGATCGACACCCTTGAAATATCCGCGCGTCAGCTCGAAGTTCTGGCTCAGCACGCTCAACTCGCATCTGTCCTCGCCCAGGATGTGCCTGACCTGCCGGAGCATCTCCTCGACTCGAACGTCGGCGCCCGTGTTGCGCGTCCCGTTGTAACCCGTGAAGAGCAGCTTCAGCTTTTCACCCGGCTGCCAGCGACGCCCCGATCCGAGCATCCATTTCAGTTTCGAGATCTCGATCAGCCCGCTCACCCAGGCTTCGAGTATCAGGTCCATGCTCATTTCCGATTCCTCGGGATAATGTTAATAACTACTCCGACGGCCAGTCTCGATACGGATACGTGAAATTCCCGTCCCG
>CALBSU010000595.1 GCA_937967285.1 uncultured Acidobacteriota bacterium | reverse complement strand
CGGCCGATTCATTGTATTCGCCCGTCTGAAAACCGTTGACCAGCCGGGCCGGTATTCTCTTCGACCGGACCATCAGCACCATCGCAGAGGCGAAATACTCGCAATGCCCCTCGCGCCGGTTGAAGAGAAAATCCGCGACGGGATCGCCGGACTCGACTGGTTTCAGATCGAGGGTGTAACTGTAACTGGTCTTGAGATGGCTCTCGATCCGGCGAACCATCTCGAGCTGCGAACCGGCGCCGGCAGTGACATCGGCCGTCAGCCTGTCGATCCTTTCGTCATGATCGATCGGCAACTGGAGGTACCTCTGACGGATATCTGCCGGAAAGAAGCGATCGTCGTCCTTCGCCAGCTCGACATCTCCGGGGACGTACGTGTCGGAATAGACGACGTAATCGAGCTTCTTGAAGAGGTGCGGGCTGGTCCACAGCCCCTCGCCGGAATCCCGCTCCAGTTCGCGCAGTCCCATGACGTAGACCGGTCGGGGCGCGGCGAAGATGGTGCTGATATTGAGCGGCTCGAGGAAGAACCGCTGCTGCGTGAAGCCGCGCAGCGAGGCGCGCTCGTCGACGCGAAAGCTCTCGCCGACCTTCTGAAGCTGAAAATGGCCCGGGCCCGATTCGCTCCAGCTTCTGCCGTCATAGAAATCGAGCGTCACGCCGCGCCAGCGAAGCTGCCTGAATTCGACTCCCGGCGGGAACTTGACCCGCACGCGCATGACGACCTGCGGGTTGAGTTTGACCTGCGCGACCTCGCCGAGCGTGACCGTATCCGAAAAGCCGGTCAGCGTCTCGGTCGCCAGCAGTCCGTTCCGGGCGCCTCCGCGCGTCAGCCTCGGCATGGCCAGAAAGATCGGGATCGCAGAGAGCACGATCAGCAGCAGAGCAACCGCCGAAAACGAAGTGAAGACGCCGGATCCGGGGCCGCTCCGCCTTCTGATCGTCGACTTCAGCTCCTTCCAGTATTCGGTGCCGGTCATCGGATCGACCGGGCTCGCCTGCGGCTGACTTCTGATGAAAGCCTGCCGCGCGCGCCTGACCTCGAAACCGATGAACGCCGTGATTGCCGTGAAGAGATAGACCAGCAGCAGCAGCAGGAAGGTCGATCCGATCATCATCCCCGCCGCCATCAGCACCTGGCAGAACGTGACCAGATAAAGCCACAGCCAGTCGCGGTCCCGTTTCGACCGGATCAGCTTGACGGTCGAGGCGAAGAGGATGAAGTGGATGACCACCAGCACCGGCGAGAAACCGAAGACCTGCCACTCGACGATCGCAAACGGCAGATAGCAGATCATCAGTACATTTGCGGTCCGCCCGCTGATATTCAGCTTGATTCGTCCGGTATCCCGCGCCAGACCCGCAACCAGGGCGATCGCGAAGAGCACCGTCGCGGGCAGGTCCACCTGGCGGGTCGAGACCAGCATGATGAAACTGATCGCGAGCAGCGCGTAAGATGAGGTATAGAAATATCTCTCGAACTTCATCTATGCATCCTCGATCAGAATATCCTGCACCGATTCCGGCGAATAGAGCCCTGAACGGCTGCTGAAGGCCCGACACGCGATCAGGATGACGGGCTGCTCCTGTCCCGGCTGCTGGATCGTCAGTTCATCGTCAAGTACATTGACGATTTCTTCCTCAGCTTCGTCGTCGTCCGCGCCGATCGTCGCGATTTCGACCGGCGCGAGCTGCCTCAGCAGCGCATAGCAGTGCTGTCGTCCGATGCCGTATCCCGAATCCTCATCGCCGGTCAGAAGCCTGACCTCGGCGCCGTCCCTGATCAGATAGTCGATCAGGCTCGCCGCCAGGCAGACGGCCCGCTCGAACTTCTCCTGATAAGCCGGATTCGAGCCGACATCTTCCGGCGTCCTGTTGTCGAAGGCCAGCGTCACCTTCCAGTCGTCGTCCCGCGTGAATTCGCGGACCATCAGACGGGATGTCTTGGCGGTCGCCTTCCAGTCGATGTGATGATGGTGGTCAGTGCTCAGATACTGGCGGATCGCATAGAGATCGCTGCCGCTCCCCTTGAGATGGCTCTCCATCCGCCCCTGAATGACCGTCAGCGCCTGCTCGAAATCCTCCAGCGGCTGCGGCTGGGGATAGACGATGTGTTCGGATTCGAATTCGATAAACCGTCGCTGTTCGATGAAACCGAATGGAAACCCGGATGCGACGATGATCCCCTTGACGGGAATGCGCCCGCGATGCGGAAAGACGCGGATGACGCGGCTTTTGCAGTTCGTCCTCGGCGGAACGACCGGAAAGTATCCGAGCCAGGCGATCTGCCGCTCGGCCGGCTTACCGCTGATCTCCGACATCGCAGTGATGACCGAAAAGGAGGGCAGAAACCGCTTCCGGTTGGCGACCACCACCTCGAACGGAACATCCTCGCCGGCGAAGATGTGGTCGGGATGCTTGACCGAAACCGTCACCCCGCTGATGCTCATCCTCGAAACTCCCCACGAGACGAACATCGTCGCCAGCAGCACCGCCAGCACGAGATAGAGCAGATTGTTCCCGCTGGTCAGAGCCAGCACGGTCACCAGCAGAATCATCGCCAGAAAGACGAGGCCGGAATTCGGCAGATGCAGCGAGTATTCGGAATGCAGATATTCGAGCCGGACGCTCCTCGCCAGGCGCGGTATGACGTAGAGGACGATGATCAATGCCAGCCCGAGCGCGGCCTTCGAACTGAGCGTCGCCAGATCATGCTCGCCCACCTGCTCGGCCACCGCCGAGATCATCGCAGCCAGAATCGCCGCGCCCGTCAGGAGACCCGATATCAGCACGAAATGAAACGACTTCTTTCCGCGGAGGCGTGTGATCATGGCTTGATGCCGCCCGGTCGCTCCCGGTACCGTCTTTCTACCATTGAACCAATGTGATTTTGATACCCGCCCGTGGACTGAAGATCCACGGCTGAATTCAGCTGCCGCGGTCGCGGCGCCGCTCTGATCGATGCAGTTATTACATCAAAATCACTCTGGTGCAGAACGACTTTCTACTTTCTACTTTTTACTTTCTACTTTCTACTCAGATCGGCACTCTGACACTCCGCAAAATCTCTTCCAGCACGGCGTCGCTATCGGCGCTGCGGCGGAGACGCCCGGAGTATCTCGAATTGAGCATGATGCGGTGGCCGAAGACGGGGATGACGAGGCGTTTGATGTCGTCGGCGATGCAGTAAGCTCTGTCTTCGGTGAAGGCGAGCGCCTGCGCCGCGCGATGGAGCGCGAGCGTCCCGCGCGGGCTGACGCCGAGATCGAGCATCTCCGATTCGCGTGTGGCCGTCACGATGTCCATCAGGTAGTCGAGCAGGATGTCGTCGACGCGGACGTTCCTGATCTCCTCCTGCAGGTAGAGCACGTCCTCGCCCGACATCAGCGGCGAGATCATATCGACCGGGTGATGATGAGTCTGGCGGCGGAGTATCTCCTTCTCCTCGACGGACGACGGGTAACCGATGCGAACCCGCATCAGAAAACGATCGAGCTGCGATTCGGGCAGCGGATAGGTGCCGTGATGTTCGAGCGGGTTCTGCGTGGCCAGGACGAGGAAAGGCCGCGGCAGTTCGTAGGTCTGATTTTCGACCGTCGCCCGCCCCTCGCTCATCGCTTCGAGCAGGCTCGACTGGGTCTTCGGCGTTGTCCGGTTGATCTCGTCGGCGAGGATCACGTTGGCGAAGATCGGGCCGGGTTTGAACTCGAACTCGCCGGTCGATTGATTGTAGACCGAAACGCCCACGATGTCGGAAGGCAGCAGATCGCTGGTGAACTGGATGCGCTGAAAGCTGCAGTCCAGGCAGCGCGCAATCGCCTGCGCCAGCGTGGTCTTGCCGACACCGGGAACATCCTCGACCAGCAGGTGGCCGCCGGCCAGCAATGTCACAACCGATAGGTGTACGACATCCGATTTACCTCTGATTACTCCTTCGATTGTCTGCCGCAATTCCTGCAGGCGCTGACTGCTGACAGTGATCAAAACTACCCTCGCGACGCTCAGAATTTCGAGTCGGCCGGCGACTCCAGAAAGAATAGTACAGGATTTCGGGGCTTGCTGCTACCAGCCGATCGCGTAACGCCCGCGCCGGACGTCGGCGCCGGCCTGAATGACCCTGCTCTTCGGATCGAAGATGACGATCGTCGGCGCAGCAGTCGGTGCGAAATCGGACAGGACATCGACCTTGTGCCCCCGTTTTTTGAGGTTCTCGATGACGTTCTGACCGAAACGCTTCTCGAGGTTGAGCGCGCCGGGATTGAATTTATGATCGCCGAACGAGCTGACGAAATGGAGCGAATCGAAGCGCGCGGCCTCGACCGCTTCCTGCGGATTCATGCCGAACTCGATGACGTTGAGCAGGACCTGCATCAGCGCCTGGTCCTGGTTGTCTCCGCCGGGCGTCGAGAGCGCCGCGAACGGAACGCCGTCCTTCATGACCAGCGTCGGCGAGAGCGTGATCCGCGGACGCTTGCCGGGCTCAAGTTCGTTCGGATGGCCGGGCGTGAGCAGGAAGCTCTGAAGCCGGTTCGAGACCGGGATGCCCGTGTCGCCGGCGATGAAGGCCGGCAGCCAGGCGCCGCTCGGCGTGGCGGAGAAGACGTTGCCCTGCGCGTCGATGACATTGACGCAGGTCGTGTCGTTGGCCCGCTCGGCCTCGGGGATCGTCGTCGGGCCGGTCCGCAGCTCGCCGATCATCCCCGCCACAGACTTCATATTGACCGGATCTCCGGGACGCTGCTCGAGCGAGGCCGCGGCCGGGTCGATCAGGCTCCGCCGGAGCGCGGCATAATCCTTCGAGATCAGCTCGGCCGCCGGGATCTTCTCGAACTGCGGATCGCCGTAATACCTGTCGCGATCGGCGAAGGCCAGCTTGACCGCTTCGGTCAGCGTGTGGACGTAATCCGGAGAGTTATGCCCCATCGCCTTCAGATCGTAACCTTCGAGGATGTTCAGCGCCTGGAGCATGACCGGCCCCTGGCTCCAGAAACCGACCTTGTAGATCTCGTAACCGCGATATGTCGTCCGGGTCGGCTGATCGATATTGGCGCGGAATTTCGCCATATCGCCGGTGCGAAGCAGTCCGCCGGCCTTCTCGATCGCGTCGCAGAAGCGTTTGGCGAGCGGTCCGCGGTAGAAGTAGTCGCGCACCGATTCAAGAGCCGCGAGCCGGCCGCGCCGTGCATTCTTCTTCTCGACCGCGACCAGTTCGCGGAGGGTCCGCGCCAGGTCCTTCTGAACGAAGATGTCGCCGACCTTCGGGATCTCGCCGTTGGGCAGGAAGATCGCCCGGGCCTCTGGCCATTTCTCGTAAACGCTGCGCGTATTTCGAATGTAACTGACGCGCAGTTCATCGATCGGGAAGGCGTCGGCCAGTTCGATCGCCGGCTGCATGACGTCGGCCAGCTTGAGCGTGCCATGCTTTTCGAGCGCCACGATCATGGCGTCGAGCACGCCCGGCACGGTGACGGCCAGCGGGCCGCTCGACGGCACCAGCGGCGGATCGAGTTTTTCGTAAAACTGGCGCGTCGCCAGGGCCGGAGCCTGTCCCTGGCCGTTGATCGTGATCACCTCGCCGCCCGCCATTTTGATGATCACCGGAACCTCGCCGCCGAACCCGAAATGAGAGAATTCGATGACCGATGCCGCCAGCACAGCCGCCACTCCGGCATCCACGGCATTCCCGCCGCGATGCAACATCCGCAGACCGGCTTCCGCGACCAGCGGATGGCCGCCGGCGACGACCGCGCGCGTACCGCGAACCGCGGGACGATATGTATCGGTCCGAGCCGGACTCTGCGGCAATGCCGTCGTCAGCAGAACGGCTGTCAGTAAGATGGCTTTGATAGATCCGGAAATTCTCTTCTTCATGTTCTCTCTCTCACCTTCCGGCCGGCGAACAGACCGCCGGCGTCCTGATCTCAATCGAATAAGGTTTCTGGCTGTATCTTTTCGCGTTCTTGCGTGAATCGAAGACATCCTCCCTCGAGAGGACAAGCGTGTACTGCTCGCCGGCCGCCGTATGGTCACCGGACAAATCGTGGAGCTGCCCGATGCGGAGATGCGCGAGAGTGACCAGCGTGGCATCCGCCTCGGGCAGCCTGGCCACCTCTCCGAACTGCTCGAGGGCCCTCACGCGGTCGCCCGATTTGAAGAGCGCCTCCCCGTACTGAAACCTGACCAGGTCGCGGATCGCCGACGATCGCTCGTCATTCAAAACCGCCTCGAATTCGGTGAAGCTCTCGCAGTATCTTCCGAGCCTCGAAAGCAGATCGCCCCGGTCGAGCCGGTTGAGATAATTCTGCGGGTGCCTGGCGATCAGTTCGTCGAGCAGCTTCAGCGCGGAATCGTACTGCTCGTCGCGCCGGTAGACGGTGATCAGCACCACCTTTGCATCCTCATTGCCGTAGCGGCTCAGGTCGAGCGCCTTCTGCAGCATCGCCATCCCCTTGCGCTTGTCGCCGCTCACCCTGACCAGTTTCAGTCCGTAGCGAATCGCCCATGACAGGTTCCCGACGACGAATTCGTAAAGGCCGATCGACAGATAAGCCTCGCCGAACCCGGGATCGAGGCTGACGACTTTCTTGTGCAGCTCGACTCCGCGCTTCGCATTGTCGAGCGATGACTTGAACCTGCGCTCGACGGTCGCTTCGTAGCCGGCCAGCATCCCGTATGCCGCGCCCTGAAAATAGAGCGACTCGACATCCCGCGGATTTGCCGTCAGACGGGCCTTCGATGCGAAGATTGACTGCTGGATCATTCGCCGGAACTCGTTCTCCTGAGCCTGATCGACCTCGTCGCCGCCGCCCGAAAAGAACGAATCATCCGAATACAGCCCGGTCTGGAGCCTGCGCAGCGAGTTGAGGATCGTCAGCCATTTGACGGTCGCCAGGTAGTAGTATCCGGCCGGATGTTCAGGGGCGAGCCTGACCATCTCGTTGAAACTGGCGGTCGCCGCATCGTAATCGAGTTCGTAAAGGAGATTGACGCCCTGCCTGCGAAACGCTTCGAACTCCGAGGGATCGCCGTCCGCAGCCTGGCCGAAGACACGCGGGCTGCCCGGCACGGCAAGAAAGATCGATATCATTATTAATATCGTCGCGGTCTTCTTCATCGCCATTTTGAGACCTCCCGCATTGACGCTGCGTGAAACATCTTCCACGTCTGGTCGAAGCTGCCCGTTGCAAACCAGGTTCCATCCGGGGAAAAAGCTGTAGCGTAGATCCGGCCGGTATGCTCCCTGAAGTCGAAGACGGGCTGCCTGGTCAGAACGTCCCAGAACTCGACCGAGCCGTCATTATGGCCGATGATGATTCGCTTCCCGTCGGGTGAAAAGTTGACCGCCGTGACGGGTTTTTCGGTCTCGTCCTGCAGAGTAATCTTCGCATACGATCCGGTATCCCACAATTTGGCGGTCCCGTCCTCGCTGCCGGTCAGGAAGCGCCTGCCGTCCGGCGAGAAAGAGAGCGAGTTGACGAGGGACCTGTGGGCATTCAGCGAACGGACGAGGCTGCGGCCCGGCACATTCCAGACGCGCACCGTCCCGTCGACGCTGCTCGATATCAGCAATCTGCCGTCGGGAGAGAAATCGAGCCCGGTGACGGTATCTTCGTGCCCCGCAAGCCGGCCGGTTTCACGGCCCTCGGCGATCGACCAGAGGACGATTCTGCCATCGTCCATGCCGACCGCCAGCTTGCGACCGTCCGATGAGGCAGTGACCGAATTGACAGGGCCGCCGAGGTCGAAGGTCTTGATCAGACGGCCGCTTGCCGGATCCCAGAATTTGAGCGTCCTGTCCTGACTGCCGGTGACGAGCCATCTTCCGTCCGGCGTGAAGACCGAGGCATTGACGCCGTCGCGGTGTCCGTCGCCGGCCAGTTTCTTCACTTCGCGGCCGGTTGCGACATTCCACAGCCGGACTGAACGATCCGAACTGGTCGTCGCCAGCCATTTACCGTCGGGGGAAAAATTGAGCGATGTGATCCGGCCGCTGTGCTCGCCGAAGAACGGCTCGGCCGATGCACCGACATCCCAGGTCTTGACGCTGTTGTCGCGCGAGACGCTGATCAGCCTGGCGTCGTCATCCGTGAAAGCCACGGAGAGCACGGCAGCGGTATGTCCCTTGCGGGAAGTGATCGGCTGGCCGTTGGTTCTCCACAGCCTGACCGACGCGTCGGTGCTGCCGGTCGCAAGCAGCGCTCCTCGATGCGAAAAGGCAAGCACGTTGACCGCGCCGGCATGCTCTTTGCGTTCGAACCTCTTCGCTCCTGAGCGGACATCCCAGAAACGCACCGCTCCGTCCTGACTTCCTGATGCGAGCATCCGTCCGTCCGGTGAAAACGACACCGCAGTCACGTCATCGGAATGCTCGAGCGCGGAATAGATCTCCTTTCGCGATCCGAGATCCCAGACTCGCAGGGACTGATCGCCGGCGCCCGATGCGAGCAGCCTGCCGTCGGGCGAGAAGGCCAGAGACTTGACCGGATGCGTGTGCCCCTGAAAGCTCTGCGGCCTGCTTTCACGCGACACGTCCAGCAATGCCAGCGCCCCGCCATCGCCGCCAGCCGCCAGTCTGCCTCCGTCGGCTGAAAAGGCCATCGCCGTCACCGGCTCGGTCAGAACGCTTCTGACGCTCTCTTCGCTGCGCATCGAAAGATCGATGATCCGCACCGAACCGTCGTCGTGACCCGATGCGATCCTCCGCTTGTCGGAAGACATGGCCAGCGAAACGAGCCGGGCACCGCGGGCAGCTATCCGCAGTCTCGGCCTGCGGCCCGCCGGATCCCAGAGCAGGATCGCGCCGTCGGTTCCGGCGACCAGCGCCGTTCCGCCGTCGCCTGAGATGGCACCGAATTCAGCCGAAGACGGAAGCGGCATCGTCTGCAGTTCGTTATGGCAAAGCCTCCAGAGGTAGTACCATTCGAACCCGCGGAGTTCCGGCCCCTGATTGGAGAGCAGTTCGTTGACTCGCGCGATATTGTTCGATTCGAAGGCCTGCTGGGCCTGGTTCATCTGGTCGGCGTAGAGCAGCCTTCGATTGGTCAGGTTCTGGCTTTCGGCCTCGGCCAGTGCAGCCTCTTTCGCCTCTGCCTCGTCCTTGACACGGCGCAGCAGCTCTTCTGCGCGGTTCCGCTCGGCCTGCGCCCGGTTGCGCTCCATCTCGGCGTTGACCTTCTCGCGCCGCGCGATCTCGCCCTGTTCGAGCGCATCGCGGCGGGCGAGAAAGGCCGCGATCGACAATCCGCTCAGAGCGATCAGAATCACCGCCGCCCCCGCAGTCGCCCGTAACAGACCTCGCCGGTATGCCGCGCGCTGCCGCTGCAACTCCGCATCCGGCATCGCGGCCAGAATCCATTTGCGATCGAAGACATGCCGGTAGATCCGGTTGCGGACGCTCAGCCGCCCGTCGACCGCACGGGTGATTCCCGAAAGGCGAAGAATGTCGACCAGCGGATTGGCCTCGTCATCCGGGACGCGCCTGCCGCGCAGCACCTGTCGGTAAAGGTCCAGCAGCCCCGCCCGGTCGACCTCGCTCCGCAGTATCCGCTCGCGAACGAAGAGCAGATTGTCGTCGAGATTGCGCGCATCCGCCGAAAGAAAAAGTTTCTCGCACAGCCGATCGATATCGCTCGTCCCCCGCACTGTCCTGTCGGCCGCCACCGCGCTGCAGAACCGCTGCGTCAGGTAGGGATGGCCGCCCGTCCAGTAGAGAATCCTCCGGATCAGCTTACCTGCGGTTCCTTCGTCCCGCGACAGCCCCTCGCCGAGCGGCGCCGCCTCCTCCTCAGTGAAATCGCTCAGCTCGATCCTTCGACCGATGTTGAAAGGGGTCGTCCGGGTGTCGCGGATCAGATCGGATGGAGTCGCCACACCGAGCAGGCAGAAGGCGAGCCGGTTGAGTTCATTGTCCCGGGCGCGCTGGTTGTACAACTCGCGGATACCCGCGAAGAACTCATCGGTCGAAAAAGGCAGGTTGCGAACGGTGTCGATCTCGT
>CALBSU010000594.1 GCA_937967285.1 uncultured Acidobacteriota bacterium | reverse complement strand
GACGTTTTGCTCCGCGCGCTTGAATCCCTCAAGTTCAACCATGACGAGGTAATCGCCCGGAGCGAGCCCCTCGAGCCTGAATTTGCCGGCGTCATCGGTGACGGAGTTCTGCGCCTGCCCGGTCGCCTGATTTCTGACGGTGACGCGCGCCCGCTGAACAACCGCTCCGTTCGGATCCCTGACCGTTACGACAAGCGTCCCTGATTGAATCTGACCCGACGTAGAAAAAAGCGGCATCAGAATCGCGCCCAGAACGATAGTAAAGATGAAGATCCGATGACTTTTCATACGATCCTCCTGTTATTCGGGGGAGCAGGCTTGAGTTATTTGCTGAGTATTTCAATGATCGTCACAGACACAACAGCGTCGAGCGATCACTGCGGGCGAATAATAACATGAGGGCGGGAATCAGGGACACATTATTTTTTTGCGGAACGGGCCTGCATCTCAATCAGGTATGACTGCGACAACCTCGAAAGCGAAAGAGGCGGCCGGGGCAGGCAAGCCCTCGAAGATGACCAGGGTGCTGCCGGGCGGGCGGGAGCGATCGTAATAATCGAAGCGGATTCCGCGGACCAGATCGGAACCGGCCTGTGAAACTGGATAGATATGAGACATGGCGGTGTTGCTGAGCGAGGTGCGATGAGATTTGAGCAGTTCGTCCATCTGCCGGAAGGCTTCGCGGGCATCGACCTCGCCGGCTGCGGATTTGACCTCCGTCAAGACGACCTTTTTCGCTCCGATCGAGGCGATGTGCGAATAATTCGGCGATGACGGGAGTCCAGCGGGGTTGCTCAGAATCAGCGCGCCGCCGGGTCTTGTCGTCTGGCGGACCACCGTCTCGCACTCTACGAAACCTCTTTCGTACTCCCGCTGTAACTGGACGAAGTTGATAGCTGCGCGGGGAAAGGCATTGCCGACCAGACGCCGCGAATTTTCGTAACCGACCAGATTGCTGACGAAACATGTGGCAATCAACACATCGGATTTCCCGACACCGATTGACCGGTGAGCGATGTCGAGCGCGGCGAGCGATTTTTCGATCAGCGGGGCTATCGCCGGGTCGTCCGAGGTTGCAGGCTGGCCTGAAACATAGGCGATGCCATGCGGATTGACTATCTTCTCCGATTCCGAAACCGACTCTATCGACACTTTCAAGTTTGCGCCGGGCAGGGCGCCGACGACGACGATGTTGAGCAGCGGCATCGGGCGTCGTTTGAATTCAGCCTCGATCGCAACTCTGACCGGCGCGACGTTTTCGCGGCCGACGACGAAAGCGCGCAGCTTGACCGCCCTCGAGCCCCGCACCGCCCGCCGGGCCTGATCGGCCGCATCGCCTGATGGCTGAACAGTCGAGACCCGATAGATCAGACGATGAGGCTCGACCTCGATCGCCTGAGCGAAACCGGTCACCGTCGATATGACGCACAGGGAAACCGAAATCAGGAGAATATCGACGCGCAAAGTTACAGATCCCCTCTCTTCATCTGATCGGCCAGATAATCAGAAGCTCGCATGGCCAGCGACATGATCCAGGTCGTGATTCCATGGGTCCCGGGCAGCGAGACAAAACCACTGCCGTCGGTGACGAACAGGTTTTTGACGTCATGCGACTGGCAAAAGCTGTTCAGCACGCTTGTCTTCGGATCATCGCCCATCCTTGCGGAGCCGCATTCGTGCGTCGCGTCTCCCATCGCCTCGATGTACCGCCGGTGAGGGACGATCTCCGCGCCGAGCCGTTTGAAGATCGTCTCCATCCATCCGTACATGACCTCCATCATCTTCCGATCGTTGTCCTTCACGCCGGCATGGAATCGAACCTGCGGGATGCCATAGGCGTCGACGTTGTCGGGATCGATCTCGAAATAGTTGTCGTAATCCGGCAGACGTTCGCCATACCCGCGCAGGCTGACCACACTGCCGTATTCATCGCGGATCTGCCGCTTGAGCGCGTCGCCGAAACCATGCAATCCGGCCGAGCGGCTGATCCCGCGTCCGAATCCGGTCCCGAGTAGCAGGAAGTACCCGCCGAAATAATCGTTCTTTCTGTTGTAGTTGAAGCGCGGAATGGTCATGTGACTGCCGCCGGCACCGTCTTCATTGGCTCGATTGCGGTTTTTGAATTCAGGCATGACGGCCGTCATGGCGCCGGATTTGACGTTGTCCATCAGGTAATGGCCGATCAGTCCGCTCGAATTGCCGATCCCGTTGGGGTGAAACCGCGACTTCGAATTGAGCATGATCCGGCCCGATTCGACCGTGCTCGCTGCCAGGACGACGACTCGCGATTCGATCTCGTAGTGCTTCTTCGTGATGGCATCGAAGAACGATACTCCGCGGGCACGCCCTTCCTTGTCGACCAGCACCTGATGGGCGACGGAATTTGTCCGCAACTTGAAATTCGCTTTCTGACGCAGGCGCGGGATGATGACGTCGAGGGACGAGAACCGCGCACCGCCGGCATCGCAGCCGTTGCCGCAGGCTCCGCAGTAATGACATTTCGGCCGACCGTCGTACGGGACGCTCAAAACGGCCGTCCGTTCA
>CALBSU010000593.1 GCA_937967285.1 uncultured Acidobacteriota bacterium | reverse complement strand
ACCGATTATTACCACACCGGAATCGACAGGGCTACTGAACTCGGCGCGCGCAGCAGAGAGGCCGTGCACGATATCGCTGATCGCAGCCGGGAGGCCGTTAACGATATCGCCGATCGAGGCAAGGATCTGATCAATCGCCAGAAGGCGCAGTTCTCGGCCGCTATCGAGGCGGGCAAGCAGGGCTACAAGGAAGCCAAGCAGGCCGATCAGGCGTCGAGCGCGGCAGTCGAGGAGAGCTAAAGGTCACCCCCGCGGTTGAGTTCGTCTATCACCCTGCCATCAGGTCCCGATTCACGGCGTGATACCGAGACTCTGTTCAGGAGCAAGCAGTGGATAATACTCTGAGTTGGTTCATCGGCATAAGTCTGGCGGTGCTGCTTTTTATTCAGGCTGCCGTCTTTGTAGGTCTCTATCTCATGGCACGTCGCCTGGTCGTTCTGGCTGAAAAGGCCGTCGCGCTCCAGGCTAAAGCGGAATACATGCTCAGCAATACCGAGCCGATATTGAAGACCGCAAACAGTCTGATGGGAGAGCTCAGGGAAGCGGCCGACTACTTCTCTCAGGGCGTTCAGCATATCAATGCCATCGCCGAGATGGCCAGGGATGAGGCGGCTGAGGTCCGGGGCCTGCTCGGCGACACGACGGCGATAGCGAAACGCGAGGTCGAGCGCGCGCGCCAGCACGTCGACAAGGTGCAGGGCACGCTCGAAATCGCCACCGACCAGTTCGAACGCACCACCGCCATGGTTCAACAGAGCGTTCTGATGCCGGCGCGTGAATTCTCGTACGTCATGTATGGTTTGCGCCGGGCGGTCGAAGTTCTGATGGCCGGCAATCGAATGCCCGTCAACCGGGTTTACCAGGACGAGGAGATGTTCATTTGAAGCTCCATCCGGAGCGGATAAGATCATAGCCTCAGGATCAGGCACCGAGCTCCGAAGAATAGTCGAGGAGCCCGGTGCTTTTTAGTAGTAGAAACAGTACCTGGAGCGGTAGCGACGGGTAATTTTCGGACAGACAGATTTTGCAGAAAGCAGACAACACACAGATGGACACGCAAGAATCACCTGATCTGAAGACGACAGTCAACCTGCCCCGGACGGAGTTCCCGCTCAAGGGGAATCTGGCTCAGAACGAGCCGATTCGCCTGAAGCGATGGGATGAGATGGATCTCTACGGAATGATCCGCCAGGCGCGGGAGGGGCGTCCGTTATTCGTCCTGCACGACGGCCCGCCGTATGCGAACGGGAGGATCCATCTGGGGCACGTGCTCAACAAGGTGCTCAAGGACTTCGTGATCAAATCCCGCTCGATGATGGGGCGCTGGACGCCGTACGTTCCGGGATGGGACTGCCACGGGCTGCCGATCGAGATCAAGGTCGAGGAGGCGCTGGGAAGCAAAAAGCATGAGATGCCGGTGATCGACATCCGGCGTGCGGCGCGCAAGCACGCAGAGAAGTTCGTCCATCTGCAGGCAGAGGACTTCAAGCGACTGGGAATCCTGGGCGAGTGGGAGAACCCCTACCAGACGATGAGCTTCGATTACCAGGCTTCGATCGTCAGGGTCTTCGCCAGGTTCGTCGAGGAGGGGGCGGTCTACAAGGGGATGCGTCCCGTTCACTGGTGCATCAGTTGTCAGACCGCGCTGGCCGAGGCTGAGGTCGAATACGACGATCACAGCAGCTATTCGATCTATGTCAAATTCCCGTTTCCGGATGCGCCGAAGGTCGATCCCGCGCTCGATGGAAAGCGGGTCAGCATCGTCATCTGGACGACGACGCCGTGGACGCTGCCGGCAAATCTCGGAATCAGTTTCAATCATGCCTTTGAGTACAGCGCGATCGAGGTCGGCGACGAGGTGCTGATCGTCGCATCGGGTCTGCTCGAGGAAGTCGCCAGGCAGATCGGCCTGACCGATTATCGCGTCATCGGGACATACAGCGGAGAGAAGTTCGACCGGCTCAACGCGAGACATCCGTTCATCGACCGGAACAGCCTGCTCATGCTGGGCGATCACGTCACGCTCGATGCGGGAACCGGCGCGGTTCATACGGCGCCCGGACACGGTTACGAGGACTACGTCATCGGACGCCAGTACGGGCTCGAAGTCTACAACCCGGTCGATAACCGGGGATATTTCATGAAGGACGTCGAGCATTTCGCCGGAAAGCGAGTGCTGACGCTCGGCAAGTCGGATGCCGAGAACGACGGCAACCGTGCTGTCATCGAACATCTGAAGGAGATCGGCGCGCTG
>CALBSU010000592.1 GCA_937967285.1 uncultured Acidobacteriota bacterium | reverse complement strand
TAACCGACGCCATCCTCGATGTCGCGCAGTTCGAGCTCTCCGAAATTGCGGTAGATCGTCCAGGTCGATTCGAGCCCCTTGCCGCTGGCCGACCGGTTGTCGCAGATCCAGACGATATATCCCTTCCGGGCCAGCAACTGATGCCAGATGTTTCCCATCCCGCTGTTCCACGCATTGCGGACCTGCGGAGCATGCGGACCGGCATAGGTGTGAATGAAGACCGGATATCTCTTCGTCGGATCGAAATCGGGAGGTTTGATCATCATGGCTTCCATGACGAAACCGTCACGCGTTTTGACGTTCAGAAATTCGGGCCGGCTCATGCGGTACTCCTTCCACGGCTCGACCTTGTTCTCGTCGATAACACGGATCAGCTTACCGTCGGCGCTGAAAAGCCTCGACTGTGCCGGAGTCTGCGCGTCCTGCCAGATATCCACGAAATGCGAGAATGTCGGATCGAATCTGACGCCATGAGTGCCCGCCGCGTCCGTCAGCCTTGTCAACCCGCTCCCGTCCAGCCTGATCCGGTAGGCATCGAGTCCGATATGACTGCGTTCGGTTCCGGTGAAATAGACCAGCCCTTTCGATTCGTCGACGCCGAGCAGCTCCTGCACCTCCCATTTCCCCGAGGTGACGGCGCGGATCAGCCTGAAATCGGCGCCGTAATGATAGACGTGCTGCCATCCGTCGCGCTCGCTCACCCAGAGGAACGATCCGTCCTTCAGCCAGTGCGGCAGAACCGTTCCGTCGGCGCCGATCCATGCCTTCGACTTCTCGCGAAAAGCGGTCGTCACCTTCCCGGACACCGGATCCGCGAAGTTCAGATCGAGCCAGGTCTGCTCGCGATCCGTAATGGCGAAGACCACTCGCGCTCCGTCCGGCGTCCAGTTGACGCGCACAATCAGCGGCTCGAATCCCTGATACCTGAAGAGATCGACCCAGCGCGTCTGACCGCCGATCGCATCGACCACCCCGAGCCTCGCCGTCGGATTGGGCATCCCCGCCTTGGGATAGGCGTAGACCTCGAGGTCCTGCTGGTTGGGAATGTGATCGACTACCGTAAAGTCCCTGACCTGCGATTCATCGAGCTGGAGGTAGACGATCCGTCTCGAATCGGGGCTCCACCAGTAGCCCTGAAAATTTCCGCGTCCGTACAGTTCCTCCTGATAAACCCAGTCGAGACGGCCGTTGAAGAGCTTCGCATTGCCGTCAGATGTCAGCGAGCGCTCTTTCTGCGTGGCGATGTCGACGACATGGATGTTGTAATCGCGGACGAAACTGACCTGGCGGCCGTCCGGGCTGAACTCCTCGCCGACTTCAGGCTCCGCGGTGTTCGTCAATCGGATCGCGTCGTCGCCGCCGAACCGGTAATAGAAGAGGTCGTTTGCGTAATTGAGGATCGCCGCTGTCCGCGCAGCGTTCATCTGAAGATCGCCGCTCGCGAGCCGCTTCGCCTCATCCGGCCTCATCCCGGGCAGCTTCTCGAGCGCCGCCTGCATTTTCGCCGCGTCGAAAAAGGGCGCGGATCGGCCGGTCACGGCCTCGACCCTCAGATTACCGGCGAGATAATGGTCACGGTCGAGCCAGGTCACGGGCATCTGGGGTTTGCCGTTGAATTTGGCCCGCGCCGCCGGATCGGCGACATCGTCGATCGTGAGTTCCCTGTCCTGCGCCTTGACCGGCGACAGACAGATCAGGACCGCTGCCAGCGTAATCAATAAAACTCGCAGTTCGCGCATAATAAGCCCCTCCGGTTATTTCGACGCCGCCTGCCGCATCCACGCCTGCAGCTTCTCCATATCGCGCGTCACCGTGCGCGCCGCGGCGAAGAGCACCAGCGCCAGGATCAGCGAGACGATCGGCACGACATAGAATGCCGTGTGGAGACCCGA
>CALBSU010000591.1 GCA_937967285.1 uncultured Acidobacteriota bacterium | reverse complement strand
CCGGGCGTGATCCTCGTGCCGGCGACCGCGCACTATTCGATGCAGAAGGTGGTCGAGGCGCTTGGCATCGGACGCGAACAGATCCGCATGCTGCCCGTCGATCGCCGTTTCCGGACCGATGTCGACTCGCTGCGGCAGGTGCTCAGGCGCTGTGCCGACGAGCGGACTCCGATCATCGCGCTAGTTTCCGTGCTCGGAACGACAGAGGAGAGCGCGGTCGATCAGATCCACCGGGCCGTCGCGCTGCAGAAGGAAGCTCGCAAGTGGGGAGTCGCCTTCTATCATCATTGCGACGCCGCATGGGGAGGCTATGTCAAGACGCTCTTCTACGACAGGGAGAACCGCCCCGTCACGACACCGACCGCGATCCGCGAACTGACGCAGACCTGGCCCGACGACGACCTCTTCGAAGCCTACTCATCGACGCTTCACACCGATTCGATCACCATCGACCCGCACAAGCTGGGCTACATCCCATACCCCTGCGGAGCGATCGCGTTCCGGAATGCCGGCGTCAAGGATCTGGTTTCGACAGAGGCGCCCTACATCTTCCACGATGAGGAGCGCCGCGACCGGCCCTTTATCGGCAAGCATATCCTCGAGGGATCGAAGCCGGGCGCCGCGGCAGCCGCCGTCTGGTTCGCCCATCGTGTGGTCCCGCTCAACCAGAACGGTTACGGGGCGCTGATCGCAATGAGCATCCAGAGCACCCAGGAGATGTGCTACCGGATCGGCCGCGAACTAAAACCCGCACTGGCTCGCGGCGGCACACTGCTTCATATGCTGACCGATCCTCCGGACGGAAACATCTTCTGCTTCATCGTCAACAAGGCGGGAAACGACGAACTGGCGGAGATGAACCGCATCAACCAGGAGATATACGACCTGCTCAAGTTCCGGCCGGACAGCGTGATCCAGCATCACAACTTCATCATCTCGAGCACGTCGCTGACCTGGCGGCAATACGGACTGGAGTGCGCCGACGGGACCAACAGCATGCACGATCATCTGCGCGCCGTCGGGATAGATCCGGCGCAGTTCGAGAAGGTCGGCAAGATCAAGGTCCTCAGATGCACGATCATGAGCCCCTGGCTGGCCCTCTCCCGCGGCGGCAATCCGGATTACAGCACCGCCTTCGCCGAAGTCCTCAGGGAGACGATCGAAAAGGTAATCGGGGAATAAGTAGAAAGAAAAAAGTAACAAATCGGCTTGTGGATGAGGATTTTTTCGACAGGATTAACAGGATTTGTCAGGATTTACAGGATTTATTCAGGGTTATGAAGTGGCCTTTTTGCTCATAAATTTCCCATTGCAGGTTCAAGTTTTTCAAAATAATCCTGTAAATCCTGAAAATCCTGTTAATCCTGTCGGAATTTCCGCTCTCCTCTTCAGGCTGAGTAGTTGTAAAAGTAGAACTGCCGTTCTGAAAATCTGATCAATGAAACAAATTATCCGCATACTGATCCCGATGCTGGCGGTCTGCATCGCTGCACAAGCGCAGCAGCCGAAGACTGAGCCCGCCGAAGAGACGAAACAGACCGAAACCCGGCGCGTCGAGCTGAATATGCTCGGCAAGGCGAACACATCCGCCGGCGAGAGCCGCCGCAACGAGAACGTCCAGTTCAACCTGGTCGACAACAACGCGCTCAAGGAGCTCAACGTCAGGCTGGGGACGACGGCGACGATCCAGAGGGAGTTCAATCCGGCGAGCAGCTATTTCGGCTCCGAGTTCGGCCAGCAGCCGCGCGGCGGGATTTCGGTGCCGGCCGCTATCCGGACGGGAATTCACGGACGAGTTTACGAGTCTCACCAGAACAGCATTTTCAGCGCCCGATCCTTCTTTCAGGTCGGCGAGGTCAAGCCGGCGCGCGAGAACGATTACGGGTTCAGCGTCACGGCGCCGCTCTGGAAAAACGCGCGACTGCTGATCGAGGCGTCGCAGCAGAAGATCCGCGGCGTGGTCAACGGGAATGTTCTGGTTCCCCGCCCGGACGAGCGTACTCCGCTGGCCACCGACCCTGCCGTCAGAGCGCTGGTCGCGCGTTTTCTGGCCGCCTATCCGAATGAACTGCCCAATCGGACTGACATCAATCCACGGGCGCTCAACACGAATGCTCCGCAGTCGATCGACAACAATCAGGCGAGCCTGCGGATGGATCAGGATCTGACATCGAAGGATCAACTGGCGCTGCAGTACAACTTCACATCGCAGAGTCTCGACGCGTTCCAGTTCGTGGCCGGCCAGAATCCCGACACCGATACGAAATCGCATCTCGCCCGGATCGCCTGGACGCGAACCTGGAGCCCGGGAACGATCACCAGTTTTTCGGCCACCTACGATCGACTGACCTCGCTGCTGGTTCCGGAGGAGAACGCGGTCGGCCCGTACGTTACGACGGCCGGCCTGACGGGTCTCGGACCGGGAGGCATGATCCCGATCGATCGCGCGCAGAACCAGATCCGCTTCGGCGGACTCGTCCAGTCGGTCAGGGGATCTCACAACTGGTCGGCCGGCGTCGGTTTTACGCGCCGCCAGGTCAACGGCAGCGAGACCGACGTTCATCGCGGCTTCTTCTCGTTCAGCAATGATTTCGGACGCGACGGCATCACCAACCTCAGGCTCGGCACGCCGTCGATGCACATCAGATCGATCGGAAACATCCACCGCGGTTTCAGGCTCTGGGAGGCGCAGATATTCGCCGGCGACAAATGGCAGGTCCGGCCATGGCTGACGCTCCAGTACGGGTTGAGATGGCAGCCCGTCTCGAAACCGGTCGAGGTCAACGGGCTGAACGATTTTCCCCAGGACAACGACCTCAACAACATCTCGCCGAATCTCGGATTCGCCGTCAGATTGCCCGGCAGGTCGGGGATCTTCCGCGGCGCGTACACAACGCAATACGGCGAGATCTTCTTCGTCACCTTCCAGCAGATCCGGTTCAGTCCGCCGGGCAACTACAAGATCGTCGTCAACGCGCCGGACCTGATCGACCCTCTCGGCTCGGTCGATTCCGGCGGCCAGCGCCCGGTCGCGCGTCCCACGGTCTACGCGCTCGATCCCGAACTGGCGACGCCGTATTCCCACCAGTACAACCTGAGCTGGGAACCGGACTGGAACAGCAACATCAGGCTGCAGTTCGGATACGTCGGCAGCCGGTCGATGAAGCTCCTCACGCTCTGGTATCAGAATCGCGCCCACCCCGTGCCGGGCATCCCGCAGATCACGGCCACGATCAACGAACGGCGCGCAAACAATGACTTTTCCGACATCAGGACCGTCGTCAACAGCTCACGCGGTTATTTCGACGCCGGACGGATTTCGGTCATCATCCCGAACTGGCATGGCATCTCGCTCGACGCTTCATACTGGCTGAGCAAGGCGCTCGATCTCGGCAGCGACTACACCAACACCGCCAACGAAAACGATTCGCGGATCAGCCGCAGTCAGTACGAATACGAGATTTTCAGAGACATGAAAGGCCCCAGCTCCTTCGACCAGAAACATGCCTTCCTGCTCAGAACAAATTATCTGATCGGGATTCCGAACATGTTCAGGTCGGCGAAGTGGGCACCGTCGATCATCGGAGGATGGAACTTCTCGACCGTTGTGCTGCTCAAATCCGGCATCCCGTTCAATATCACCTCCGGCTCGGACGGCCCCGGCTTCGGCAATGTGGACGGCAACGGCGGTGATCGCCCGAACCTGCTCGATCCATCGATTCTCGGCAGAACGATCGCCGATCCGAACACCTCGCAGCTCAGGCTTCCGCGCAGCGCTTTCAGCTTCATCGGCCCGACCGACACGCGCGGCAACCTCGGCCGCAATGTCTTTCGCAAAGGTCCGATCCGTAATGTCAACGCGGCTGTCTCGAGATCCTGGTCGATCGTCAGAGACGCCCGGATCACCTTCCGGGCCGAGTCGATCAACCTCTTCAATACCCCGCAGTTCGCCGAACCCGGCGCCGAACTCGCCAATCCGAACTTCGGGCAGATCACAAATACACTCAATGACGGCAGAACTTTCAGGTTTTTATTGCAAGTAGGCTGGTAATCAGTAGAAAGTAAAAAGTAGAAAGTAGAAAGTAGAAAGTAAACTGCTCAGCCTCCGTTGGAGGGCAAGCCCGCGGAGGCTGAGCAGCTACAAGTAGAAAGTAGAAAGTGCATGGAGCTGACTCGTCTAAACGCTTCCATCTGCTTTATACTTTTCATCCTTTTTACTTTCTACTTTCTACTTTTTACTAACCGTTGGAGAGGACAAATGAAGAAAAAATTGAATGTAGCCTTGCTCGGATATCAATTTATGGGACGCGCGCACAGCAACGCGTGGCGGCAGGTCGGGCATTTCTTCGACGTGCCGGTCGAGCCGGTCATGAAGGTGGTCTGCGGACGCAACGAAGCTGCCGTCAGCGATGCCGCCCGAACGCTCGGCTGGGAGGAGTATTCGACCGACTGGCGGAAGGTGATCGAGCGCGATGATATCGATATCGTGGATATCTGCACTCCGGGCGAGGCGCATGCCGAGCAGGCGATCGCGGCGGCCGAAGCAGGCAAGGTCGTCTTCTGCGAGAAGCCGCTGGGAAACACTCTGGACGAAGCCGTCGAGATGCTGGCCGCCGTCGAGCGCAACAAGGTCACCCACATGATCTGCCACAATTACCGGCGGGTGCCGGCAGTGTCGCTGGCCAAGCAGATGATCGAGGACGGCAAAATCGGCAGGATCTATCACTATCGAGGGACATATCTGCAGGACTGGATAGTCGATCCGATGTTTCCGCGCGTCTGGCGGCTCGAAAAATCGAAGACCGGATCCGGAGCGCTCGGCGACATCGCCTCGCACTCGATCGACCTGGCGAGGTACCTCGTCGGCGAAATCACGGAAGTCTCGGGGATGCTCAAGACATTCGTCACCGAGCGCCCGCTGCCCGGAACCAGCGAAATGGCTCCGGTCGATGTCGACGATGCAGCGCTGTCGCTGCTCCGCTTCGAGAACGGCGCCATCGGCAGCGTCGAAGGTTCGCGCATGGCGCCGGGCCGCAAGAACTACAACCGGTTCGAGATCAACGGCAGCCGCGGCAGCATCGTCTTCGACCTCGAGCGGATGAACGAACTCGAGGTCTACATCGACGAAGGACCGAACAGCGGCTTCAAGGACATCTACGTGACCGATCCGGCGCACCCCTACTTCGCCGCCTGGTGGCCGGCCGGACACATCATCGGATACGAACACACCTTCATTCACACCGTCTACGAGCTGCTCAAGGCGATCGACGAAGGGCGGATTCCGTCGCCCAACTTCGCCGACGGGCTGCGTAACCAGCGCGTGCTGGATGCCATCGAACGATCGGCGGCATCGAGAACCTGGGAGAACGTCTGATCGAGCGGGCTGATGAGCGTCAAAGTCGAAAAAACAGGACCGGTCACGACCGTCATCATCGACCGGCCTGAGGTGCGAAACGCGGTCGACAGGGACACGGCGGCCGCGCTGGCCGAAGCCTTCGAGGAGTTCGACCGCGACGACGAGGCGCTGGTCGGAGTGCTCTGCGGGGAGAACGGCACCTTCTGTTCCGGCGCCGATCTGAAGGCGATCGCGGACGGTCGAGGCAACCGCGTCGAGCCTGACGGACGCGGTCCGATGGGGCCTTCGAGAATGCTGCTCGGCAAGCCAGTGATCGCGGCGATCTCCGGCTATGCCGTCGCCGGGGGCCTGGAACTGGCGCTCTGGTGCGATCTGAGGATCATGGAGGAGGACGCGGTGGCGGGCGTCTTCTGCCGTCGCTGGGGAGTCCCGCTGATCGACGGCGGCACGGTCAGGCTTCCGAGACTGATCGGATTGAGCCGCGCGCTCGATCTGATCCTGACCGGCAGACCCGTCGATGCCGATGAAGCTCTGAGAATCGGCCTCGCCAACCGCGTGGCGCCGAAAGGCGAGGCGCGGCGTGAAGCCGAGAGGCTGGCCCGGGAGCTGGCGGCGCTCCCGCAGGTCTGTCTCCGCGAGGACCGTCTCTCGGCGTACGAGCAGTTCGGCCTCGACCTGGATCAGGCGCTCGCCAACGAATTCGAACACGGATTGAGATCGCTCGCGGCCGGCGCCGTCGACGGAGCGAGAAGATTCACCGGGAGCAAACGAAATGACAAACCCGAACTCGCCCGAGAATGAGCCGATCAGCTGGTTCCCCGTTCCGGCGGAGGAAGAGCTTCCCGAGAACCTGCAGGGACTGTTCAGAAAGGTGAAGCAGAAGATCGGATTCGTTCCGAACGTCTTTCGCGTCTTCAGCTATCGTCCCGAGCGGTTGTCGGCCTGGTTTGCGCATTACAAACAGCTCCATGAACCGACCGAAAACCTGAATGCCGCCGAGAGGGAGATGATCGCGGTCGCCGTCTCGATGGCCAACGGATGCCTCTACTGCCTGGTGGCTCACGGCGCCGCTCTGCGCGAGGCGCTGGGAGATCCGGTCAAGGCCGATCGGATCACGATCGATTACAAGCGCGCCGGCCTCGACGCGCGGATGGAAGCCGTCCTCGATTTCGCCGTCAAACTGACCATCGCGCCGGACGAATGTCTGGAATCGGACATCGAACATCTCAGATCGACGGGGCTGACTCAGGAAGAGGTCTGGGATGTGATCGAGATCGCTGCCATGTATAATTTCACAAATCGCATGGCATCCGCGACGGGGATGATTCCCAACCGCGAATATCATTCACTGTGCAGGTGATTCGACACCGCCCTCGATTGAAGCTGCGCCGACAACGGAGGTTCGAACTTATGGGTCTGAAAGAAAACCTGGCTCACTGGGAAGCCGAAGACTTCGGGACCGAACTGCTGGACATGACGCTGGGTGAGCTTTTCGACCGCTGCGTTGCCGAACATCATGATAAGGAAGCGCTGGTTTACGCCTACCCCGAATTCGGCATCGAGATGCGGCTGAATTACGGCCACTACCGTCAGACGGTCGATCGACTGGCGCGCGGGCTGATGGCCTTCGGGATCGAAAAAGGTCATCACGTGGCGGTCTGGGCGACCAATCTGCCGGAATGGATCTTCCTTGAAATGGCGCTGGCCAGGATCGGCGCGGTCCTCGTGACGGTCAACACCAACTATCGCGCGGCTGAGATCGAGTATGTCCTCAGACAGGGCGACATTCACACGCTCTTTATGATCGAGGAGTTCCGGGGCAACTCATATCTCGATTCGATTTATCAGATCGTGCCCGGAATCCGCGAGATCGAGGACCCGCTCAAACAGCCCATCAACACCGACAAGTTCCCTCACCTTCGTCACGTCGTGCTGCTCTCGAGGGAAGC
>CALBSU010000590.1 GCA_937967285.1 uncultured Acidobacteriota bacterium | reverse complement strand
ATAATATGCCGGCCGCTCCGCGGGCTCGCGTGGATTGCAATGTTCGTGATTCCTCTGGTGATTCCTCCGGTCCCCCGGCACGCGTGGGAGGTCCCGCGTACCCTCCAAAACCGCGGCGCGCGCCGGGGGCTATAATATGCCGGCCGCTCCGCGGGCTCGCGTGGATTGCAATGTTCGTGATTCCTCCGGTGATTCCTCCGGTCCCCCGGCACGCCTGGGAGGCCCCACATTTCCTCCGATATCGCGGGCTCGCGTGGATTGCAATGTTCGTGATTCCTTCGTTTCCCGGTTCGCGTGTGTCCCGCGGCAAGCGCCTGGGGTGAGCGCATTATCAATTCACAGCTTTACCAAACAGCCTGAGCAATCGAATCAATTTATATCCGCCGCTCAATCGAGCCGGCAACCTGAGCAGTCCCCAATCAGCCGCGGAGGGCGTAAACAGGATCCGCCGCAACAGCCTCGCGCCGACCCGTCGATTGCCGGAGGCATCCATCAGGAACCTCGTCCGAGCAATCCATCCGGGAGGATTCTCCATCCACACAAGCACGCGATCGCTCAATTCACCGATCGCCGGATCGCCGGCAATCAGCTCCCGCACCTGACGGGGTAAATCGACTCTGGTTACCCTTCGGGCCAGTTCCAGCCCGAGTCCCAGCATTCGGTCGTATCCCCGCCCCGTCGCCATCACCCTGTCCCAATCAATCTCTCGCCGGCAGATCAACCATCCGACGTCGACTATCCAGCTCAGCCTTTCCCACGCATGCTTCGCCCCATGCAGGCACAGATAGATCAGAAGATCCTCGTTCGACAACGTGCTGATTAGGTGCCCGCCGACCTCAACCTCCTGCCTGCGCGAATAAAGTTCGTCGAACCCGACCGGAAACGGAAGATACCCGGGCGAAAGCTCCCAGTGAATTTCGACCGAGGTTCTTCTCTCATCGTTCCACCAGGCCAACACGTTCGTATACTTCTGGAACTCCCTCAAACTCTTCGCATCCAATTCGATCTCGGGCGCATACCCCAGATCCTTCATCAGCGTAAAGGCCTTCCCTGTGTCCTCACGTGCAATCAACAGATCCAGGTCCCCGAAGGTCCTGAGCGACAAATCACCATATGCCAGACTCGCCAACGTCGGACCTTTGTACGGTATGACTCGTATCCTGTCCTCCTCCATCTTCCTTATTAATAGGATAAGCTCTCCAGCTATCCGCAGATTCATCTCGAGGTTCATCGTCACCGGACTAGACGATACCGACTCTCCGGGATCGATCAGCCACCGATTCAACAATTCGCTCAACCCATGCCGCCACGCCAACTCTCTCAATCTCTCATCATTCACATTCTTCCCACTCTCAACCTCCATCGCCGGCGCGTTATCAGACGCACGAGCGCATAATTGAATCAGGAGCTGGAGTTCCGGGGATAGATGAAGGCTGGTCATGAGTGTGAGTTAAGGGTTTGTTGAGTCCATGATTGAGCGTATGGGCCGCCGAGAGCGATAAGATGGGAGTGGGTGCCCGATTCGACGATTCTGCCGGAGACCATGACGTGAATGATATCGGCCTGCATGGCGGTGGTAAAGCGATGAGTAATGATGATTGAGGTACGTCCTCCGGCGAGGGTTCTGAAGCGTTTCATCCATGCGTTTTCGGCCCAGGAGTCCATGGCGGAAGTCGGTTCATCGAGGAGAATAATAGGGGCGCGTCTGAGGAAAGCTCTGGCGAGGGCGATGCGCTGCCATTGACCGGTGCTCAGTTCAGTTCCGTGATTGAACCATCTGCCGAGAGGCGTGTCGTAACCGTCAGGCAGCTCGGCCGCGATCTCGTCTGCTCCGGCCGCTTCGGCTGCGGCACGGACTTGATGCCTGTCCGGATGCGAATGAATATCGCCGAAAGCGATATTATCGCTGACCGTCTCTTTATACTGGACCGGCTGCTGGAAGAGCACAGTGATCGTCCGGCGGAGATCGACCAGGGCCATCTGCCTGATATCGATGCCGTCGATGGTGACAGCTCCGCTGTCGACATCATATAACCTGCAGAGAAGTTTGAAGAGAGTGCTCTTCCCCGCTCCGTTGAGCCCCACGACAGCGACAATTCTACCAGCCGGAATCTCAAGTGAAAAATCGCTGAGCACAGGCTTTCGGCCTTCCGGGTAGGTAAATGTCACATTTTCAAAGCGTATTCCGGATTGAAGGGACTCTGCGGGCGGAGGCATGGGGGGACCTGCGGGATCTGTTATACGAGGCCGCAGATCCAGAAACTCGAAGAGGTTGCCTAGAAACAGGCTGTTCGAGTAGAGATTGCCGATATTATCGAGCAGCGACCGCATCAGTCGCTGGCCCTGATTGAGCGCCTGGTAGAAGAGTGCCAGCACGCCAAGCGACATATCGCCGCGCCACGTCCTGAAAACCATCAGGGCCAGAGCAGCCAGGGTGATTCCGAACGCAAGCATCGAGGCAAGCAGTTGAGCGCCGGCCTGTCGCCGCTCAATACGCAATCTTCCTGCCCTCAGTCTGCGTCGCAGAGACTGCCAGCCGTCCCGGAAATAATCTCCCAGGCCGAAGAGCCTCAGTTCCGCAGCCGCCTCGAAAGACGTCAGCAGCCAGTCGTAATACCAGACGCGACGCTCATCCTCCGTCACGCTTCGCTGCCAGGCGTAGCGCTGCAACGTGCCGTACAGGACGACGATCAGCGCCGGGACGGTGCTCAGCAGCAATAGTACCGGCAGCCACCATCCATAACCCAGCAGCAGCGTTGAGATGGCCAGCAACGTGACGGCATTCTGCAGGAGACTGCCCACGCTCTCGAGCAACGCCTCAGGGCGATAAGCCGCATCCGCCCTCGCGCGATGCAGATTGTCATAGAACTCCGACAGATCGTAGAAAGCATAGTCCGCCTCAACGGATCTGCGGTAGATCAGATCAGACACGTGATCACGCAGCAGTTCAGACTGATAACGGCGGACGAGTTCGATCGCTTTTGCAGCGACTTCGGCGAGCACCATCGAACCGGCCATCAGTCCTCCCCAGTAGAGGACGTATCCGGGCCCGATGCTGCCGTTTGTCATCGTCACGAGACTGTCGACCAGAGGTTTCGTGAGCCAGACCTGTGCGGCGGGAAGCGCGCCAGAAACCAGCAGCAGACCGAACCACAAAGTTGTCCACCCTCGAGCCGCCGCCCACACCAGTGTGAAGGCCCGTGGAAACTGCCTGACTGCAGTCGCAAGTTTTACCAGTTTCTCCTGTAACTCCAAATTATTCGCCGTACTTTGTCACCAGATCGCCTACACGTCCCATCGCCCTGTTCCAGTCGGGAAACTGCTCGGGCCATCGCGACGCTACGTCATTCGCGATATCACCGACCGCGGCGCCATCGACCATCCTCGACAGGATGAAATGATCTATTCGCCCCTCGCGACCGAGCTCGGAAACATAGTCTGCGCTCCTCTTTCTCAACCTCGCAATCGACATCGGAGAACCGAAAAATGTCGACTGCCTGAAGAGGGGCCTCGAATTGAGAGTGGTATCCCATCGGTAAACGTAATTCTCGCCCGTCAACCGCGCCTCAATCT
>CALBSU010000589.1 GCA_937967285.1 uncultured Acidobacteriota bacterium | reverse complement strand
TCGCCCGGATGTCGATCTCGCTCAGAACCCCGAACCCTTCCGCCTTCAACGCCTCACGCGTCCTCTCGATCGTCTCTTTGAACCCCGTTCCCACTCGCCTCAAATACCCGTATTCCATTCTCTCCCTCCTTTTCTCTTATCGCCGGCTGATTTACCGCATATCTTATTAATTACCGGCATCATGCGTGCCACACTCCGCGCCCTCGCCATAACCGACCTTATTCGCCACCAAACTCAATCACCACTTCATTTACCACGTCGCGCCCGGACCCGCTCAGCTCACTTTCACCCGCCATCTCCCTGCGCAAAAATCCACTCCCCCATCTCCATCCCTTAGTTTTTACCCATCCCTCGCGAACGCGTTTTTTTCTGTTGCCTATCAACTCAAAGATCGTTATACTCACGATGACTTATCTATATAACTATATAGTTATATTGTCAAGAGAAAAAATTATCGGGGATGAGGTAAGAAGCAGTGGATGGAAGAAGGATGACGAATGAGGCGCTGGAGTTGGTGGCGTCGAGGTTCAAGGTCTTGAGCGATCCGATGAGGTTGAGGATTCTGCAGGTGCTGGAGGGCGGCGAGGTGAGCGTATCGGGGTTGACGGCGGCGGTGGAGTCGACGCAGCCGAATGTGAGCAAGCATTTGAAGACGCTGCAGGATGCGGGGCTGGTGGCGCGTCGGCAGGAAGGGAACACGGTCTATTACGGGATAGCGGATCCGACGGTCTTCGATCTGTGCGAAGTGGTCTGCACGAGTCTGCAGGAGAAGTTCGAGTCGCAGGCGGAGATCTTCAAGGAGATGTTTCCGGCAGGCAGGCGTTAGATTGATCGAGAAGGAGCGGAGAATTGAACCAGGGAAGATGTTAGCGGGAATCTCATACCACTCAGCCGAACTTGTCCTGCCTTGAATCGCAAGCTATTCTATACAGCTGATTCGATAAACAATAATTACTAATTGGAAGCGAGGGTGGTTCACCGATGGCAGATACCGTGGGCGGATTTGTATCTTTTTTGGATAGTCATGATGATGCGGCGTGGGCAGGGGTGCTGGCAGAGCTGGCTCCGTCGATGCATGAGGTCGATCGCAGAGCGACATCGATCTGGTTTGCATTCCATCCTGTCAAACTTTATCGCGCGCTGAGGAATTCCGATGATCCTGAAGCGACGGCGAAGCAGTTGATCCTGAAGGGCGTTTACCGGCTGGCCGATCAGATCGACGATTCGGCGGAGTTCCTGTACGGGCACCGTTACTGGCCCGAGGCGAGGCGCGCGGTGGCGGAGTATGCCGGGCAGGGGACGAATGCTCCGCTGGCCGGGCAGATCAGGGACGTGTCGGGCAGGATAGCGGCGAAGGTCGGCGCCGACGCATCACTTCTGACGGGGATCACGGCCGTGGCGTTCGGGACGCTGCAGCAGGTGGGGCTGGAGATGTTTTCGCAGCCGGCCGGCAATGGCGATTACGGCCGCGGCTGGAAGAAGTCGCCGGATCAGATCGTGGCCGACCGCGCGAAGGACGATTCGCAGGGGATCTTCGGTTTCCTGAAGTC
>CALBSU010000588.1 GCA_937967285.1 uncultured Acidobacteriota bacterium | reverse complement strand
TTCGACCGCTTCGACCGCGTAAACCTGGGGGAGGTGGCGGGCGATGCAGGTCCATTTCGCGCCCTCGTCGGCGCTTGCCCAGATCTCGCCGCAGGTGGTCCCGAAGTAGATTCCGACAGGATCGCGCGAGTCGGCGGTCATGGCCTGGCGGAAGACCGTGAACCATGCCTGTTCGGCGGGCAGTCCGTTATCGAGTCTCTGCCATTTTCTGCCGGCGTTGCGAGTGATGTAGACTGCGGGCTTGCCTCCGGGAGAAGTGCGCGGCCAGACCTGCGTGCCGTCCATCGGGAAGACCCAGCAGGTATCGGGATCGCGCGGGTGAAGGACCATCGGGAATCCGATGTCGCCGACAGATTTCGGCATCTTTTCGCCGATCCTGACCCATTTGGCTTCGCGACGGTCCATTCTGTAGATGCCGCAATGATTCTGCTGATAGAGGATGTCAGGATCGAGCGGATGCATCCGGACGCAGTGCGGGTCCTGGCCGAATTCGGGGAACGGATCGGGATTGAAATCGACGCGGCTGCCGGCATTGAGAGGCGTCCAGTCGGCCCCTCGGTTATTGCTTTCGAATACGCCGCCGCTCGACATGCCGATGTAGAGATGGCCGGGATCGCGCGGATCGACGATGATCGAATGCATCTTCGGGCCGTCGGGCGTGCCGTCCTGTTCGCCGCCGGTCCACTGCTCACGCATCGGATGATCGTTGAAACCGGTCACTGATTCCCAGTTCGCGCCGCCGTCCTCTGATCGGAAGAGCCCCTGCGGAGAGGTCCCCGCATACCAGACTCCGGGTTCGGACTGGTGGCCGGGAGTGAGCCAGAAGACGTGATCGACCACGCGGCCTTTTTCGCCCTCGGCCGCTTTGCGAAATGCAGGTGGCGTCGCCGCTTCGACCCAGGTTCTGCCGCGATTGGTCGAGCGGAAGACCGTCGGACCGAGATGGCCGGTCTTCGCCGCCATGAGCATCGTCCGGTTGTCGCGCGGATCCAGCACGAGATGGTGGACGATGTTGCCGAGGAAGATCGGACCGTTGAGTGTCCATTTCTTCCGTTTCTGGTCGGAGTTCAGGATGAAAGCTCCTTTTTTGGTCGCGATGAGCAATGCGACGGACGCCTGCGGACTCTTTGCAGATTTACTGCGGGCGGTTGATTTCATTGAGACAGCTCCTTGAGAGATTTGTTTGGCGGCGGTTGAAATCCGCACTGATGACGGATCAGCTTTATCAGCCGGTTCAACTCAGCCACTTATCAAGCTGATCGGCCACAAACTGATCGTCGTTCAAATCAGGATACGCTCGACAGACCCTCTCGAGTTCGGCCATTTGGCCCGGGGAGAGGTCTTCTTTCGGATCGAGGCACCAGCGTCCGGCCATCAGGCCCTGCCGGCGAAGAATCTCATGGAGTCCGGCGATGCAGCCGGCGAAGTTGTTGGCGGCATCGAAGAAGGCGGCATTCGAGTCTGTGACTCCGGCCGACAGGGCGAGCAGACGATAGGCATCGCGGCCGCCGTTTCGCCTGCATTCTTTGATCTGGTCGAGCAGCTCGACGGCGCGTCTGGTCCAGACCGCCCAGTGGCCGAGCAGCCCGCCGGCGAAGCCGATTGAAACAGGTCCCGCGTGAGTCCCGATGCGGAACTCGGTCAGCAGATCGGCGACGATGCTGTCGTCGTTGCCGGTGTAGAGGGCGATCTCCGAGCTGCGTCCGCTTTCGGCCACCGCGCGGACGACATCGAGCGTCTGATACCGGTTGAAAGGGGCGACCTTGATCGCCACGACGTTCTCGATCTCGGCGAATTCGCGCCAGAAAGAATAGTCGAGCAGTCGTCCGCCGACCGCGGGCTGAAGATAGAATCCGAAGAGCGGGATGATCTCCGCCACGCGCCGGCAGTGATCGAGTATCTCGCCGTTCGATGCCTCGCGGAGGGTAGCCAGACTGAGCAGCCCGGCATCGTATCCGAGATCGCGCGCCAGCGAAGCCTCGGCGACAGCCTGATCGGTCGGTCCGCAGACTCCCGCGATACTTGCCAGGCGCCGGCCGCTCGTCGCCTCGAATGAGCGAACCGTCTCGATCGCCAGTTCCAGCACCGGCTGGAAGAGTCCGATCTTCGGATCGCGGATCGCGAACTGCGTGGTGTGGACTCCGACCGCCAGACCGCCCGCGCCGGCGTCGCAGTAGTAGCGGGTCAGCGCGCGCTGCCGCCGTTCATCCAGTTTGCGATCTTCAGTCAGCGCCAGCGGGTGGGCGGGGATGACATGTCCATCGAGCAGAATCTCTCGAATCATGGTTCAGAACCTTCCGTCAGTGACCTCGAACTTCGTCGGCTTGCCGAGCGACGAACCGCCGATCTCGATCCAGTGGGCAACCATCTCCATCAGTTCGCCGAGCCCGACCGACGGCGGTCCGAGAAGTTTGCGGCACTCCGATGCATTGTTGAGCAGCGCTTTTTCGGCCGGCGTCCCCGTGAACTCGACGTCGCGATTGAATCGTCCGGCGAAGAACTCCGCGGCACGTCGCGTCTGCACGGTCTCGATCCCCGTTACGTTGAGAATCCGGGGCGGCGATTCGCTCAGCTCGATGCTCCGCAGCGCGTAAGAATTGGCGTCTCCCTGCCAGATGACGTTGAAGGCCGGGACCGACAGGCTGACCGGGCGCCCCTCGAAAACGTTCCGCGCGATATCGACCAGCACGCCGTATCGCAGGTCGACGGCGTAATTGAGCCGGTAGATGAGGCATTCCAGGCCATGTTCCCGCGAGAAGAATTCGAAGATCCTCTCCCTCGCCAGGCAAGACTGCGCGTACTCTCCGACCGGTCCGGGATCGTCCGCCTCGACCGAGCCGCCTGAATCGACCGTCACGAAAGGATAGACGTTTCCGGTCGAGAAGACGACCATGCGTGAATTACGGAAGCGTTCGGC
>CALBSU010000587.1 GCA_937967285.1 uncultured Acidobacteriota bacterium | reverse complement strand
CTACTGCCTACTGCCTACTGCCTACTGCCTACTGCCTACTGCCTACTGCCTACTCCCACCACCCACCGCCTACTTTTTTTGACAGCTTTCCGAGCATGGGTGTAGAGTAGAAGACTTCGCGGCGGGCAACCTTAGCCTGCCGGCAAGCTTCTATGAACCTTGCCTGTCAACTTATGGCGACAGGCGGAAGAACTTCTTTAAATTCTGGAATTTATGATCGCGCGGCTGAGGCTTGACAGAGGCCGGGCGGCAAGGATTCCGGGGCTCGCACCCCTTCCCGGGAAGGCAACGTCCACAGATTTATGGCGATTCGTGACAAGCTGGTCATCACATTTTTTCTCTTCATCATCGTACCGATGCTCCTGTTATGGGCGCGCTGGCAGGGGACGGCGGTTGGAAGCATCAAAGCGATACTTGACGAAGGATTGCAGGTTCGGGCGGGTGAAATCAGCGACCAGATAGGCCTTCGGCTCCGGAACCACCAGACGCTGGTGCTCGAGCTGACCAGGCAATCGTCGATGAGGGCCTACGCTCGAACGCTGGCGGTGCGTCCGCAGGCGACTCCGGAGGGTTCGCTCGAGATCGATCTGTCGGCATTCCTGCTGGCCCATCAGAACAAATATTCGGCGTTGTTGATCGTTTCGGGCAGCGGAGCGCCGGTCTTCAAGCTGGTGGCTGCGCCGGGACCGAACGGAGTGATCCGGCCATTTTCGCAGGTCAGGGACATTCCGGCAGAAGACGGTCTGAGTTCACCAGATATATTGAAGAAGAGTTCTGCGGGTTCAGTCTCGTTCTCAGAGTTCATGCAGGACGCCAACGGTCCGCACGTCAGGATCATCGCTCCGCTGCAGGACGAAGCGGGACAGGTCTCCGGCGGACTGGTAATCAAGCTGCGTGCCGATGAACTGCTCTCGGAAGCGGTCGGACCGAGACCTCAGGCGGATGGCGAGGGTTCGGGCCGGACCGAAAACATCATCATCAGTCCTCAGGGGATGGTGCTGTACGCCGCCGAACAGAGCCGGCAGTGGAAGCCTTACGGCGAATCCTTCAGGGAGATCGAGCCTGCGCTGACATCGGTGATCGGTCAGAATCTGAAGGACATCGACTGGCAGCCGTGGCTGATCCGGCACACACTGCGGGAAGAGAGCCCGAAACTTTCGATCGTCACACTCAAGAACTACAGCAAGGCGATCTCAAATCTGGAATATTCGAGCTACATTCTGCTGCTGCTGACGCTGCTGCTGGTGGTTGTGGCGATGCTTCTGCTGTACTGGCTGATCAGCGGCATCACAGCGTCGATCCGGCGGGTGACGCGCGGCGCGCGGGCGATCGCATCCGGAAATCTAGGTTACCAGATCAAGGTCCGTTCGAAGGACGAGACGCGGGTGCTGGCCGAGGCCTTCAACAGGATGGCCGGCCGATTGCGCGAGATGATCAAGAAGGAGGGCGAACAGAAGCAGTTCGAGTCGTTCGCCCGTCTGTCGGCGGTGCTGACGCACGACCTGAAGAACCAGATCCTTTCGCTCTCGCTGCTGGTTTCGAACATGGAGCGGAAGTTCGATCGTGAGGGATTCAGGGAAGACGCGATGCGGACGCTCTCCGATTCGGTCAACAATCTTCAGAATCTTGTTTCGAAGCTCTCGGATCCGCGAACCCCGACCAAGCGCATCCGCGAGAGCGCGAATCTGACGACGCTGGTCGAGCGGGTCATTCAGAGGACCGCCGGACAGGCGACCAACCGTTACAAGATCTCGGCCCAGCTCAACCCGGATCTCCAGGCGGTAGTCGACGGCAAGGCGATCGAAAGGGTGGTCGAGAACCTGGTGATCAATGCGCTGGAAGCGATGCCGGAGGGCGGCTCGCTGCACGTCACGACGCGCCAGGAGGACTCTCACGCGATCATCTCGGTGTCCGACACGGGCAAGGGGATGACCGAGGAGTTCATCCGTGAACGGCTCTTCCATCCCTTCGCGACGACCAAGAAGAAGGGGATCGGATTGGGGCTCTATTCGTGTCGGGATATCATCGAGCAGCACGGTGGACGGATCGATGTCGCCAGCCAGATAGATGTCGGGACAGAGTTCAAACTGGTGCTTCCGCTCAAGGTCGAGGAGCCGCATGTTGCGGAACCCGATCCGGCCACGGTCTGAAATTGTCTTCAACACTGGTGCCCAAAGTTATGTCTGAAGAAGAACTGAAACAAACCGTTCTTGTGGTCGACGATCACGAATCCGTTCGAAAGCAGCTCTACTGGGCGCTCGAGGATGGATATCGCGTGCTTGAAGCGGGGTCGAGGACGGAGGCGCTTTCGCTTCTCGACAAGGAGCAGGTCGATGTAGTGCTGTGCGACCTGCGTCTGCCGCCGGTCGAATCGGACATCTCGGAAGGACTGGCCATCCTCGAATCGATCAGGAAGCTCAACCCGCTGCTGCCGGTGATCGTGATCACGGGCGACGAGGACCGCGAGACCGCGCTCAAGGTCGTGCAGCGCGGCGCGTATGATCTCTTCCACAAACCGTTCAACGTCGAAGAGGTCGAGATCATCGTCCGCCGGGCGACACAGCATTATCTGCTCGAGAAGGACAATCTGAACCTGAGGGACGAGCTCCGCCGGTCCGGTGGATTTCAGGGCGGGATCGTCGGCTCGAGTCCGGTCCTGCGGCGGATCATCGACCAGGCGCGGGCCGTGGCCGAGACCACGGCGACGGTTCTGATCACAGGTGAATCGGGGACCGGCAAGGAGATGCTGGCCCGTTTCATCCACAACATCAGTCCGCGGGCGCGGGCGCCGTTCGTCGCGTGCAACATCGCAGCGCTGCCTGAGAGTCTGGTCGAATCGGAACTATTCGGACACGAAAAAGGAGCCTTCACCGGCGCCACAGCGCGGCGGCTGGGACGATTCGAGATGGCGAACACCGGGACGCTCTTCCTCGACGAGATCGGAGAGCTCAGCCCGGCGATGCAGGTCAAGCTGCTGCGCGTGCTGCAGGAACGCGAGTTCGAGCGGCTCGGAGGCAAGGACACGATCAATGTCGATATTCGCGTCATCTCGGCCACCAATCGCGATCTTGAACAGATGATCGAGGCGGGGCAGTTCCGCGAAGACCTCTACTACCGTCTCAACATCGTCAACCTCGAACTGCCGCCGCTCCGTGAACGGCCGGACGACATCCCGATCCTGGCCAGCCATTTCGCCCAGAAAGCCTCGGAGAAGTACGCCCGCCAGACGCCGACGTTCTCTCCGGATCTGCTCAAACTGCTGACCGCCTACCGGTGGCCTGGAAATATTCGCGAACTCGAGAACGTCATCGAGCGGGCGGTTGTGATCAGCAGCTCTCCGATCCTCGACGAGAGCGTACTGCCCGACAAGGTCAAATCTCAGGTCAACACGCCAGATCAGGCGCAGCCGCGGACGAGCGTGCCGCAGCTCGAACTGGAAGACGGGCTGCTTCCGCCCGAGCTCTCATTCGAGACCGCGATCTCCAGCTTCAAGCGCCAGCTGGTCAGGCAGGCGCTGCGCGAATGCAACGGGTCGAGGTCCGAGGCCGCTCACCGGCTGAAGATCAGCCGCCAGTACCTGCATCGCCTGATCAACGAACTGAAAGTCGATGCCTGACGGGGGCGACCGCTCCCCCGTCCGCCAATGAAAATGAGGGAGATACCTGCCCATGAATTCATCAGACAAATCTCAAGCATCTTCGGAAACGGTCCGGAAACACAGGGAGTTTCTCTTTCCCGCCGTCTCGATGTACTACCAGGAGCCGATCGCGCTGGATCACGGCGAGGGAATGTACGTCTGGGACGAGGACGGGAAGAAATATCTGGACTGTTTCGGCGGCATCCTGACGACGAGCGTCGGCCACGTCCATCCGAAGGTGACCGAGGCGATCATCGATCAGGTCAAAAAGCTCAATCACGCTTCGACGCTCTACGCCAACCGCCCGCAGTCCGAGCTGGCTGAAAAGCTGGCCGAGATCGCACCGGGCCGGCTTGAGAAGACATTCTTCAGCAACAGCGGAACCGAAGCGGACGAGACGGCCACGATGGCGGCCAAGCTCTACACCGGCCGGCAGGAGATCATCACTCTGCGGCACAGTTACAGCGGCCGTTCGGCGGCGGCGCAGTCCGCGGCGGGACACTCGACCTGGCGGCTGATGCCCGCCCAGGTTCCGGGATACATTCAGGCTCCGGCGCCGTACTGTTACCGGTGTCCCTTCAAGCTGACCTATCCCGAATGCGATGTGGCCTGCGCGCGGGACCTCAAGGAGCTGATCGAGACATCGACGACCGGGCAGGTCGCGGGATTTATGGCCGAGCCGATCATGGGCGTCGGAGGATACATCGTCCCGCCGAAGGAATATTTCAAGGAGGCGGTGGCGATCGTCCGCCACTACGGCGGAGTCTTCATCGCGGACGAGGTGCAGACCGGCTGGGGGCGGACCGGCGACAAAATGTTCGGGATCGAGCATTGGGGCGTCGAACCCGAGATCATGACCTTCGCCAAGGGCACGGCCAACGGCTCGCCGATCGGAGTGACGATCGCGACCAAAGAGGTTGCCGCCGCCGTTCCGCCGCTGACGCTCTCTACCTTCGGCGGCAACCCCGTCACCATGCGCGCAGCCATGGCCACGATCACCGTCGTCGAACAGGAGAACCTGGCCCATAACGCGAAGGTGGTCGGCGATTACCTGCGCGAGCAGTTGATGGGACTGCAGGAGAAATACGATTCGATCGGCGACGTCCGCGGGATGGGGCTGATGCAGGCTCTCGAACTGGTCAAGGACCGCAAAACCAAAGAGCCGGACCCGCAGACAGTTCTGAAAATATTCGAGGAGACGAAGAAACGAAACGTCCTGATCGGCAAGGGCGGGCTGTACGGCAACGTCATCAGAATCGGGCCTCCGCTCATTATGACGAAGGACAACGTCAATGAGCTGATCACGGCGCTCGATGAGGGTCTGGCATCGGTCTGATAATTTTTGAGTGCGGCGCCCGTGGGCGCCGCTAATCGATACAAACCTCCGGAAATAAAGCGGAGACCGCGGGCTCCGCACTCCAAATAAATGCGCACACTGATCACAAACGGGCGAATCGTGACGGCGGTCGATGATTACCGCGCGGACATACTGATCGACGGCGAGGCGATCGCCATGATCGGGCGAGATCTGAAGTCTGTCGTCGGAGAGGTCGACCGGACGATCGACGCATCGGGCAAGCTGGTCATTCCCGGAGGGATCGATCCGCACACGCACATGGATCTGCCCTTCGGCGGGACGTCGTCATCCGACGATTTCGAGACCGGGACGCGGGCCGCGGCATTCGGCGGAACGACAACGATCATCGACTTCGCGGTGCAGTATCACGGGCAGGCGCTCAACGAAGCTCTCGACGTCTGGTTTGCGAAAGCCCAGGGGAAGGCCTCGATCGATTACGGCTTCCATCTGATCGTGACCGACCTGCCTGACACCAGATTGCCCGAACTGAAGGGGATGATCGACCAGGGGGTCTCGAGTTTCAAGCTGTTCATGGCCTATCCGGGAGTCTTCCTGGTCGATGACGGGACGATCTTCAAGGCGATGACGGAAGCGGGCAATCACGGCGGCCTGATCTGCATGCACGCGGAGAACGGCGTGATCATCGACGTGCTGGTCAAGCGGGCACTGGCCGAAGGCAGGACCGGCCCGAAATATCATGCGCTGACGCGGCCGACGAAGGCCGAAGCGGAGGGCGTGCATCGGGCGATCGCGATCGCCGAGATGGCCGGCTCTCCCGTCTACATCGTCCATCTGAGCTGCAACGACGCGCTGCGCGAGGTCCAGGCGGCGCGCGACCTCGGGCTGCCGGCATTCGCGGAGACCTGCCCGCAGTACCTGCTGCTCGATTACAGCCTTTACGATCAGGACGGCTTCGAGGGCGCCAAGTACGTCATGACGCCGCCGCTGCGCGATCGCGAGAATCAGGAGCAGCTCTGGCGGGGACTGCGCGGCGACGATCTGCAGGTCATCTCGACCGACCACTGTCCGTTCTGTTTCCGCGAGCAGAAGGAACTGGGGATCGACGATTTCAGCAAGATCCCGAACGGCGGCCCGGGCGTCGAGAACAGGATGGGCCTGATCTACCATCACGGCGTGGCGGCCGGGCGGATCGATCTGAACCGCTTCGTCGAGCTGACCTCAACGGCAGCGGCGAAGATCTTCGGCCTCTTCCCGCGCAAGGGAACGATCGCGGTCGGTTCGGACGCGGACCTGGTGATCTTCGATCCCGAGCGCGAACAGACAATCAGCGCCGAGACGCACCACATGCGCGTGGACTACAGCGCATACGAGGGCTGGAAGATCAAAGGCGTGACCGAAACCGTGCTCTCGTGCGGCAGCGTGATCGTCGAAAACGGCGAATGGAAGGGCCGCGCCGGAGACGGCCGGTTCCTCAAACGCGGGTTGTTCAATCAGAAATAAGTAGAAAGTAAAAAGTAGAAAGTAGAAAGAAATAAGCTCTACCAGCACATCCCTTTTTTTCCGCTCTCCCCTTTCTGCTTTACCCTTTCTACTTTCTACTTTCTACTTTTTACTCTAGTCCGATATGGATTTCATCGAACTGACCAAAGACGTTTCGGCGAGTCCGCTGTGGAACCGTGATCTGGCGCCGACGACGATCCGGGAGCGGACGTGGTCGACGTGGAACATCGCGGCTCTGTGGATCGGGATGAGTGTGGTGATCACGACCTACACTCTGGCGGGAGGTTTCATCGGAGCGGGGATGAACTGGCGGCAGGCGATGCTGACGATCCTGCTGGGCAACAGCATCGTGCTGATTCCGATGGTGCTCAACGCGCATGCGGGGACGAAGTACGGGGTCTCGTTTCCGGTGCTCTGCCGGGCGTCGTTCGGCACGGCGGGGGCGAATGTGCCGGCGATCCTGCGGGCGATCGTGGCCTGCGGGTGGTTCGGGATTCAGACGTGGATCGGAGGAGCGGCGATCGACGCGCTCTTCGGCGCGATCTGGAGCGGATGGAACGGGATCTTCGGCGGCGGGACGATCTTCGGCGTCGCGGTTCACACATGGATCGCGTGCACGCTCTTCTGGCTGATCGAGGTGATGATCATCGTCCGCGGGATCGAGGGGATCAGGCATCTCGAATCGTGGTCGGCGCCGCTGCTGCTGATCGGAGGAGCTGTGCTCCTCTACTGGGCATCGTCGCAAGCCGGCGGGCTGGGCAGAGTGCTGACGGAAACGAGCGCGCTGCAGAAGCAGAAGGGCGAGTTCTGGACGATCTTTCCGGGGGCGCTAACGGCATCCGTCGGGTACTGGGCGACGCTCAGCCTGAACATCCCTGACTTCACCCGCTATGCCCGGTCGCAGAGGTCTCAGGCGCTGGGACAGGCGATCGGACTTCCCTTCACGATGACTGGATTCGCGTTCATCGGCGTGGCGGTGACCAGCGCGACCATGCTGATCTACGGCGAGGCGATCCCGGATCCGGTCCAACTGCTTCGAAGGTTCGACTCTCTGGCCGTGATTGCCTTCGGAATGGTTGTGATCTTCGCGGCCCAGATCACGACCAATATGGCCGCCAACGTCGTTTCGCCATCGAACGATTTCTCGAATCTCAATCCGAAACTGATCTCGTACGTCGGGGGAGGACTGATCAC
>CALBSU010000586.1 GCA_937967285.1 uncultured Acidobacteriota bacterium | reverse complement strand
TTCAGGGGATCGCTCAATCTGACTCGACCGGACGATCAACTGGCGCATTGCATTCGGGACATCCTGCGCAAGACGTCGCAGCTCGACCCGGCTGAGATCGAGGACGTGATCATCGGGGCCGGATATCCTTGCGGAGTTCAGGGCAGCAATGTGGCGAGGATCGCTACGCTGCTGTCAGGGCTGCCGGTGACGGTTGCCGCAACGACGGTCAATCGTTTCTGCTCCTCCGGGTTGCAGTCGGTGGCCATGGCTGCGCATCAGATCATCAATGAAGGCGCGGAGGCCGCGATCGGTGGCGGGGTCGAAAGCATCACGATGATGAAGCGCGACACGGATCCGAATCCGTGGATCAAGGAGCACTATCCCGGGATCTACATGGTCATGGGCGATACGGCTGAAGTGGTCGCCAAACGATACAAGATCGACCGCGAAACGCAGGACCGGTATGCTCTGTCGAGCCAGCAGCGGACCGCGCGGGCCCAGGCTGAGGGCTTCTTCGCCGCCGAGATCGCCCCGATGAATGTCACGCGCGGGATTCTCGACAAGAAGACGGGCGAGATCGTCGGACGTGAAGAAGCGCTGCTCGAAAAGGACGAGTGCAATCGGCCCGACACGACGCTCGAGGGGCTGCTCGGGCTCAAACCGCACTTCGACCCCGAGCAGGGGACTGTCACGGCCGGCAACTCGTCGCAGCTTTCCGACGGCGCCTCGGCTACGCTGTTGATGTCCCGCGAGCGGGCGGAGAAGCTGGGCGTCAAGCCGATCATGACCTTTCGCGGATTCGCCGTCGCCGGGTGCGAGCCGGACGAGATGGGAATCGGTCCTGTCTTTGCCGTCCCGAAACTGCTCAAGCGCCATGGTCTGAAGGTCGAGGACATTGATCTGTGGGAGCTCAACGAGGCCTTCGCGGTCCAGGTCGTCTACTGCCGCGACCGGCTCGGCATCGATCCTGAAAAGCTCAACGTCAACGGCGGATCGATCTCGATCGGGCACCCGTTCGGAATGACGGGGTCGCGACTGGTCGGCACGCTCGGCAACGAGATGCTCCGCCGCAAGGCGCGATACGGAGTCGTCACGATGTGCATCGGCGGCGGTCAGGGAATGGCCGGTCTGTTCGAGTTGTGCAGTTGATTGATCCACAAAGAGCACGAAGATTCACAAAGGGAAATCAGGCGTCCATTGATTCTTTTCTTTATGATCCTTCGTGTTCTTGGTGGATGATATTTTTTTGACCTCTCGCAGATTGAAAATGAACAGGTCTTCGCTTTTGCCGCGGTTGCTGATTGTAATAATGCTGGCGGTTTCACTGCCGGGATGCCGGACTGAAGAGCCGAAAGATCGGACTCTGATGGTTGCGGCCGCATCGGATCTGATGGTCGCCTTCGAGGTGATCGGACGGTTGTTTGAGAAGGAGACCGGTTCGAGGGTCAGTTTCAATTTCGGCTCGACCGGGCAGCTCGCGCAGCAGATCGAGCAGGGAGCGCCGATAGATCTGTTCGCCGCGGCCAATGTCGCATTCGTCGACGAGCTGGAGAAGAAGGGGCTCATCCTGCCGGACACCAAAAAGCTGTATGCGCAGGGGCGAATCGCCATCTGGACGCGCTCCGACAGCCGCATCAAGCCGGAGCGGATCGAAGATCTGACGGATCCGGCGATCAGGCGGATAGCGATCGCCAATCCGGATCATGCGCCATACGGAATAGCGGCTCGCGAAGCGCTGATTTCAGCCGGGGTCTGGGAGGAGATCAGGGACCGGCTGGTCTTCGGAGAGAACGTCCGCCAGACGATGCAGTTTGCCGAGACGGGAAATGTCGAAGCGGCGATCGTCGCGCTGTCGCTGTGCGTCGGCAGCGACGGTAGTTGGACGCTCATCCCGGCCGATCTGCATAAGCCGCTCGATCAGGCGCTGGCCGTCATCAGAGGCGCGCGGAACGAGACTCAGGCCAGAGCTTTCGCGGATTTTCTGAATGGACCGAAAGGCCGGCCGATCATGCGACAGTACGGATTCGTCCTTCCCGGGGAGGGGCCGGCGAAATGAACTGGGACGCGGTCAGGCTGTCGATTCAGGTGACGCTGGTCGCGACCGGCGTGTTATTTGTTTTCGGACTGCTGATCGCTCTGCTGCTGGCGCGTTTTCAGTTCAGAGGTAAAGTCGTCGTCGAGACCCTGATCAACCTGCCGCTGGTGCTGCCTCCGAGCGTCGTCGGTTATTACCTGCTGCTGGCGCTGGGACGAAACAGCCCGCTGGTCGAATGGTTTCACGTTCAGATACTGTTCACGTGGCCCGCGGCGGCGATCGCTTCGGCGGTTGTCGGCCTGCCGTTGATGGTTCAGGCTTCGCGGGCGGCGATCGCCGGCATCGATCCTGTGATCGAGAACGCGGCGCGGACGCTCGGATCGGGCGAACTGGAACTGCTTCGACGAATAACGCTGCCTCTGGCCCGGCGCGGGCTGCTCGCGGGGCTTATCCTCGGCGGAGCGCGGGCCCTCGGCGAATTCGGAGCCACGCTGATGATCGCCGGAAACATTCCGGGCCGGACCCAGACGCTTCCGCTCGCCATCTACGATGCAGTCCAGAGCCGGCGTTACGAGATGGCCAACCGCATGGTCCTGATCATGACCGTCATGGCCTTTATCGGTCTTTGGGCGGTTCGCCGGCTCGAGAACGGCAGAAACGGCCGGTGACGGAACTTCTCCTATGCACTCTCCGCGTCTCCAGATCGACATCGAAAAGAGGCTCTCGAATTTCAATCTTCGGGTCAACCTCTCGCTCGAATCCGAGATCCTGGTCCTCTTCGGACCTTCCGGGGCAGGGAAGACGCAGACGCTCAACGCGATCGCCGGCCTTATCACGCCGGATCGGGGAGAGATACTGTTCGACGGCACGACGCTTTTCCGGAGCCGTGAGCGGGAAGAGACGGTCAACCTGCCGGCCAGGTTGCGGCATATCGGATACGTCTTTCAGCACTATGCCCTCTTCCCTCACATGACCGCGCTGCAGAACGTCGCCTATCCGCTTAAAGGGGATGATGCGGGCGGTCGTGCGCTCGAACTGCTTCGCCAGATGAATCTCGACGATCTGGCCGGCCGTTATCCGCACGAATTGTCGGGCGGGCAGCAGCAGCGCGTAGCGATTGCCCGCGCCCTGGCTGCCGAATCGAAAGTGCTCCTTCTCGACGAGCCGTTTTCGGCTCTCGATCAGTCCATCCGGCAGCGACTCCACGACGAACTGCGCGCTCTTCAGTCCCGGACGGGGCTCGTGGTTCTATACGTCACGCACAATCTCGAAGACGCCCTGACGGTCGGCAATCGTCTGGCGATCATCCATCATGGCCGGATCGAGCAGGTCGGAACGATCGATGAGATCTTCCGGTCTCCGCGAAACACCGATGTCATGGAGATCCTCGGGCTGCCGAATATTTTTCAGGCCAGGGTCGTCGAAGCGTCGAAGGGATGTTCGCTGATTGACTGGAAAGGGCTCAGGATGGCAGTCAACAGGGAACTGTCCGGAGAGACTGTGTCCGGTTACATCCTGCCGACTGAAATCGAACTGACGGATTCATCGCGCTGCTCGGATTCGGACGGGACGGTGCCCGGGACGGTGATCTCGCTCCGCCATTCGACGACGCACCATCGTCTGACGGTGCGCCTTGCGAATGGCTGTGAGCTCGATGTCGCGATCGGAAAAGTCGAAACCCTGCGTCCCGGATCCACCATCTGCCTGCGTATCAAGGAAGATGGAGTGATCGTCGCCGGCACGACAATCGCGAGGTGAGGCAGCAGGCGATCACTTTGTACTTTGTACTTTATACTTTGTACTTTTTGAGATGACCGATTCGAGCGTCGCGCGATTGGCCGCGGAGAGCGGAACCATCGGCAGGCGATAGACCTCTTCGATCAGGCCGATCATCGAGAGTGCGGCCTTGACGGGTCCGGGATTGCTCTCGATGAACATCGCCTTGAAGACGGGCGTCAACTGGCGGTAGAGCGCGCGAGCCTCCTCCAGCCTGCCGTCGACGCTGGCGTGAGTCAGGCGGCTGACTTCGCGCGGCAGAAAATTCGAGGCGACCGAGATCACGCCGACTCCGCCGAGCGCAGCCACCGGCAGCACCACGCTGTCGTCGCCGGCGAAGATCAGGAACGACTCGTCGACGAGCGAGGAGATCTCGCCGATCTGTGAGATGTTGCCTGAAGCCTCCTTGATCCCGATGACATTGTCGAACTTCGCCAGGCGAGCGACCAGCGCCGGCTCGAGATTGCATCCGGTCCGCCCGGGAACGTTGTAGAGGATGATCGGCAGGGCGCTCGATTCCGATATTGCACGGTAATGCTGGTAAAGCCCTTCCTGCGTGGGTTTGTTGTAGTAGGGGGTGACCGAGAGGATCGCGTCGGCGCCGAGTTCGGCGTAGCGTTCGATCTTTTCGATCACTTCCCGGGTGTTGTATCCGCCTGCGCCGGCGACCACCGGGACGCGGCCCGCCGCGGCCTCGATCGTCAGTTCGACCACGCGTGCCTGCTCGTCCTCGGTCAGCGTTACGCTCTCGCCGGTAGTTCCGCAGGCGACCAGAAAATCGACTCCGCCTTCGATCTGATATTCGATCAGTCGCCTGAGCGCCGCTTCATCTATCGATTCGTCCGGGCGAAACGGAGTGACCAGCGCCGTCCCGCACCCGCGAAGTTGATCAAGATTTGCCATTTTCTCTCCTCATTTTTCGATCGTTGCTCTTCATTCAGAAAACAACAGTTCGGGGAATTCGTAAAAACCTTTTTTGTCGCGGATCAGTTCCGCCGCCACAACGGCGCCGGCGGCGAATCCTTCGCGGTTGCGCGCGTTGTGCGTCAGCGTGACGGTATCCGCTTCGGAGTCGAAACCGACCTCGTGGATGCCGGGAATGTGGCCGGCGCGGACGCTGACCGCGTTCGGAGTCCGCTCGCCGTATGCCGCCCGCATCCTGCCGGCGATCGCCAGCGCCGTGCCCGACGGCGCATCCTTCTTGAACCGGTGATGCTGTTCGATCAGGAACGGATCGTATTCCGGGTACCGGGCGAACAGTTCGGCCGCCTGGCTGATCAGCCTGAGAAAGAGGTTCATGCCGATGGAAAAATTTGCACCGTAGACCAGCGCGGCATTTTTGGCCTGCACCAGCGTGCGAATCTCATCGATACGATCGTACCAGCCCGTCGTCCCGACGACCGTCGGCACCTGCAGCTCGATCAGCCTGCGCAGGTTGGGGATGACAGTCTCCGGAACTGAAAACTCGATCGCGACGTCGACTCCAGCCAGGTTCTCAGCAGTCAGGCCGGAGGCGTCGATGTTGTTGTCGATGTCGAAGCGCGCGACGACGCTGTGACCGCGCGATGCCGCGATCC
>CALBSU010000585.1 GCA_937967285.1 uncultured Acidobacteriota bacterium | reverse complement strand
GATCGACGCGACGACCGGCGCCATCAGATCGAGCACGATCATAGCTCGCAGCCCGGAATCGACGGCCACCTGCTCGACCTCTCGTGGCGTGTAGATCGGATTGATGTTCGTGACGATCGCTCCGAGCTTGACGATTGCGTAGAAGCCGATCAGATACTGCGGACAGTTCGGCAGCATGATCCCGACCCGGTCGCCCTTGACGATGCCGAACTGGTGGAGCGCCGTGGCCAGCCTGTCGACCTGAGCCTTGATCTCTCCGAACGTCCATTGAGCGCCCATGAACGCCGCCGCTGGCTTGTCGCGATAGCTGCTCGATGCGATCTGCAGTATCTGATAGAGCTGCTGTTTCGGCGTGTTGACCTCAGCCGGAACCCAGAAATCATAGTTCTTCAGCCAGGGCTTTGCGGCGTAGGGCGAGGTGATTTCCTGCAACTGATCGGGATTTATCATTTTCGAGATTGATATTTTTCAGATTTGACCCAAAACTGTTATCGCTTTCAATCGAACCGAAGGAATTCTACAGGATCAACACGATTTTTTCAGGATCAACCGGACAAGGGTGATGATAAAAAAGTTCTCTCTTCGCATTTGCATACTAATCGCCATATTCTCGCTGACGGTATCAGCTCAGACGCCGCGGGACCTGCATCGGATCTGGGATGAGACGCATATCTCGAATATCGATCCGTCGCGAGTTCGCCATGCGGACCTCAAGAGGTATCTCGACCGGCTGCAGTCCGCCGGAGTCAGGATTGAGGAAGCGGGGCGTTCCGGCGGCGGCCGCGAGATCTACCAGATGGAGTTCGGCAACGGCCCATTCAGGGTCTTCCTGTGGTCGCAGATGCATGGCGACGAGCCGACAGCGACCAGCGCGCTGATCGATCTCTTCCATTATCTGCAGACGAACCGAGCGGAGCCATGGGTTGTCGAACTCGCCCGCAAGCTGACGATTCGAGCCGTGCCGATGCTCAACCCGGACGGCGCCGAGCTCTTTCAGCGGCGCAATCTGCAGTTCATCGACATCAACCGTGACGCCAGATCGCTCGTCACCCCGGAAGGCCGCCTGCTCAAGAAGCTCAGGGACGAGTGGGCGCCGGAAGTCGGATTCAACCTCCATAATCAGAACGTCAGAACTGCAGTCGGAGAGACGGGTAAACAGGCGACCATCTCGCTTCTCGCCGTCGCCTACGACGAATACCGCAATGACAACCCGGGACGCATCCGAAGCAAGAAGATCTGCGCTGTGATCCACGAGGCCCTCTCGCCCTTCATCTACGGCCACATCGCAAAGTACGACGACACCTTCAATCCGCGTGCGTTCGGCGATCTGATCAGCCTGTGGGGAACGCCCGTCGTGCTGATCGAGACCGGCGCTCTGCAGGGAAAGTCAGAGATGGACCTCGTCCAGCTCAACTTCGTGGCGCTGGCCTGGGCGCTCAAGGGGCTCGCCGACGGCGGGGTCGAGCAGGCCAATCCGGCGGTCTACGATAATCTCAGATACAACCAGGGAGGACAGATCTTCACAATGGTCCTGCGCAATGCCGGCATCGTCAACAGGTATCGCCAGGGCGAGGTCGCAGTTCCTCCGTTCGTCGCCGACATCGGCATAAATCGTGACGGCGGAAGGGGGCGCGAAAGCATTCAGGATATCGGTGATCTGGGCGGATTTCACGGCCTCGAGGAATTCGACGCTTCTGATTTCTTTGTTACGGTAGCTGCAGGGGAGTTGCGTACGGGAGCCGAGGCGGCTCTGCTTTTTTATCGCAAATCGAGAGCGGAGCGAATCGACTGGTACGCGTCTGATCTTGTAACGGCCCATCCGCCGGATGCGACATACCGCAATGGACAGTGGACAGGCTCGGATCGGCCGGTCAGGATCAGGTGATTAATCTTCGCACGCG
>CALBSU010000584.1 GCA_937967285.1 uncultured Acidobacteriota bacterium | reverse complement strand
GCGCCGCTCCAGTATTTCGGCTATCTGGTCGCGATCATCATGGCCATCGGCAGCACCTTCGCCGCGATGAATACGATGTTCGCTGCCGTCTCGCGCCGGACGAAGGAGATCGGCACCCTGCGCGTGCTCGGGTTCTCGCGCGGCAGCATACTCCTCAGTTTTCTGATCGAATCGCTGATCCTCGCCCTGATCGGCGGCGTGATCGGCTGCCTGCTGGCATTGCCGCTCAACGGAGTGACCACGGGCATCGGAAATTTCGTCACCTTCAGCGAGATCGCCTTCAATTTTCGCGTCAGCCCGGCGACCATGCTCTCCGGTATTGTCTTCGCGATGATCGTCGGGGCGATCGGCGGCTTCTTTCCCGCCCGCAATGCCGCCCGCAAGGAGATCCTCAACGCGCTGCGCGAGTAGTTAAAACAAAGGTAACTGCTCAGCCCGGGAGGAAGGGGGAATTCAGACAGGATTAACAGGATTTATCAGGATTAACAGGATTGATTGAAGGTTATGACGAGGCCTCATTGCCCCGAAATCCCCTATAGCAGACTCTGGATTTTTCAATATAATCCTGTAAATCCTGATAAATCCTGTTAATCCTGTCTAAATAATCTTCCTCCCGGGCTGAGCAGTTACAAAGAAAGTACATTCAATTTAAGCAGCTATAATCATTTTATGAGATTCGGGACCATCAAAATCCTGTCGATCGTGATTTCCCTCCTTGTCACCGTCGCGGCATCCGCGCAGATCAGGATTGGGACCGTCCGGGTAATCGTATCCGACAATGCTGGCGCAAGGCTCAGCGAGGCCGCGGTTACGCTGGTCAATCCCGTTACCGGCGATCGCCGCCGGGGCGCTGGAAGCGAAGCCGGCGAGTTCGTCTTCAACAATGTTCCGTTTGCCGGGTATGTGGTTGAGGCCGTTGCGGACGGGTTTATGGCGGAGTCGCGGCGGATCGTCGTCAATTCGAACATCGAGCGCGAGATCGCGATCGGACTCAGGCCGGCGGCATTGACCGAGCAGGTGACGACGATCGAGGGGCAGTCGCTGATCAACTCCGAATCGACGAGCACACAGACGCAGTTGCCCGAGAGCCAGATCCGGCGCGTTCCGGGCGCCACGCGCAGCCTCGCCCTCCAGCGGCTGATCGCGACGACTCCGGGCTGGACCACGCAGAACAACGGATTGATGCACATCCGCGGAGTCGATGACGGAATACTTTATGTGGTCGGAGGCATTCCGCAGGTCGACAGAGTGGACGCGGTGTCGGCCGGCGGATTCGACACCGAGATGATCGGATCGCTCAATGTGATCACCGGAAACATTCCCGCGGAGTTCGGCGGTCGGTCGGGTGCGGTCGTCCAGATCCAGCCGCAGTCCGGTATCGATACCGCCTTCAGCGGCGCTGCGAGCCTCGGAATCGGGAGCTTTCACGCGCGCGAGCTGGCCGCCAGCGCCGGCGGACGGCTGCACCGGACTCTGGGAATCTATTTCAACGGTTCGACCACCATCTCAGACCGCTATCTCGATCCGGTCGATCCGGGGAACTTCAACAATCGCGGCGGCACGGTCAAGCTCAACGGGCGGGCGGACTGGCATCCGACTGAGAAGGACATCGTTCTGATCGACCTCTCCGGCAACGGCGCCGATTTTCACGTCACCAACCGTCTTGAGCAGCAAATGGCCGGTCAGGATCAGGAACAGCGGCTGCGCGACAACGGTCAGTCGGTGAACTGGCAGCGCATCTGGTCGGGCTCGGTCGTCGGAAACGTCGCGTGGTTCAGAAGATCGTACGAGTCGCAGCTTCTGCCGAGCGTGTTCGACACTCCGATCACGGCTTCTCAGGACCGCCGCCACTCTCGACAGGGCTTTCTGGCCAGTCTCACGATCGGCCGCGGATCTCACACGATCAAGACCGGCATCGAAGCCGCCCGTGCCAATCCGCGCGAGTTCTTCACCTTCGCCGTGACCGATGAGGAGGAGGCCGAGGAGCTCGAGGTGAGCGATGCCGCGCTCCGGTTCACGCCCGACGATCCGTTCGTCTTCAGCGACAGGCGCAACGGAAGCTGGTTCTCGTGGTACATCCAGGACGAATTCTTTCTGAGGCGAAACCTCAGAGTCAGCGCCGGGCTGCGGTACGACCGGTCGACGCTTCCGGTCACTGACGACCAGTTCAGCCCGCGCCTCGGACTGGCGTGGACCATCGAAAAGTCGAGAACGGTTCTCCGCGCATCGTTCAATCGCCTCTACATGCCGCCGCAGATAGAGAACCTCCTGCTCTCGAACTCGGAGGAGGCCCGCGCGCTCTCGCCTTTCGAGGATGGCAATCCGGGAGGGGCGGAGATCTATCCCGAATCGGTCTCGGCGTATGAGGTCGGAGTCTCGCAGGACCTCGGCGGCAGGGCGAAACTGGATGCGGCTTTCTGGCATCGCAGTTTCAGGAACTACGATGATCCCAATGTCTTCTTCGGCACGACGATCGTCTTTCCGAACAGCGTTGCGAAAGGGTTCGCGCGCGGAATCGATCTCCGGCTCGATGTTCCGCTATACAAAGGATGGTCGGCCTGGCTGAGTTACACAAACGGGCGCATCCTGCAGACGGGGCCGATCAATGGCGGGCTTTTCCTGACCGACGAAGCGATCGAGATCGGGCCCGGCACGAAATTCCTGCCCGATCACGACCAGCGGAACGTCGGTTCGTTCGGCCTGACATATCAAAGGAACAGGTGGTGGGCGTCATTTTCGGGCAGATACGAAAGCGGAGTTCCGCTCGAAGTCGACCGCGACAGGCTCGAGGATCTGAAGGAACAGGGCGGCGCGCAGTTCGTCGACTTCGACCGCTCGCGAATGCGACCCTGGCACGTCTTCGATCTGTCCGCGGGGATGGATCTGGTTGAGCGGGATCGTTTCGGCCTGACAGCCCAGTTCGATATTCAGAACCTCACTGATCGGCCATTCGCGTACAACTTCGGCAGCCCGTTCGAGGGAACTCACTTCGGCTACCCTCGAATCTTCAGCGCCCGGCTCAGAATAAGTTTCAGGTAAATGTCCTGTAACATATATTTTCTGATTTTTTAACGCAGAGGCGCAGAGGAGGGCAGAGATTTCTTGATTTAGGAAATGTTCGTTACATGCCCATTAGGCGAGAAATATCCAGAATATCAATCTCTGCCCTCTCTGCGCCTCTGCGTTCTACCTGAAAACCAGTCCGGTCGAGACGCGGATCAAACTCTGATTCTTGTCCGAAATGCCTTCCTTGAAGCGTGTGATGATGTAATCGCCCTGAATGATTCTCAGCCAGACCGGGCCGGAGAGTCTGTAATCGAGACCGAGGCCCGCTCCTCCGGCGAAAGCCGTCTCGTTCGACTTGACGCGGACTCCGGTGAAATCGGCCTTCTGATCGATGCGGGCGATGCCTCCCATGGCGCGGGCGAAGAAAGTGATCTCCTCGCCACGGAAGTTTAACTGCGGCCCTAGCATGACGGTATGCAGGCTGGTTCGAATACCGACCACTCCCGAGAGCCCCGGTGATGAGACCGAATAATCGATGTTGCCGTATCCTCCGGCCGCGTCGAAGACGATCCCGAACAGACCGTTGAAGTTGAGACCGAGCGTGGCGTCCCACCCGTGCAGCGCGGATGCGTCGCGGGTGGCTGTCCCGGTTCGCCCGAACGGACTGAGATCTATCGACCGGTCATCCGTCCTGAGCAGCGAGTACCCGGTGTACAACTCGACCCTCGGCGTGTCCTGAGCGAGCGCCGGCACGAACAGGATACATATTAATAATGATGCAGAGATGAGCGATCTTCGCATGGGGCACTCCTTTGGAGTGCGGCGCCAGCGGGCGCCGCTTGAGTTCAAAAAAGCGGAGCGTGCACGCTCCGCACTCAAAAACTTTCGCGGAGCATTTCGAGAGCGACGCTAATCTGTTCCCGAACATTCTCGTTCTTTTCCGTCGAGAGCAGCTTTTCGAGAGCGGGAACCGCGCGTTTGTCGCCGATCTCGCCGAGTGCCAGTGCGGCTCCGGTTCGCACGGTCGGGTCGGGATCGGAGAGCATGCCGATCAGCGGATCGACCGCGCGTTTGTCCCTCAAACGCCCGAGCGCCACGGCAGCGCTCGATTTGACGAAAGTATGATTGTCGCCGAGCATCCGCACGAGCGCCGGGAGCGCCTCGGCGTCGCCCATGTTGCCGAGCGCCGCGACAGCGCTCTCGCGGTCCTCGTTCGATTGCGAATTGAGAGCGCCGATCAGGGCCTCGCGCGCCTGAGGGCCTCCGATCATTCCGAGGGCCAGCGCCGCGCTCTTCCGGTCTCGAGGCTGGGCGCTTCTCAGCAGCCGGATCAGCGGGGCGACCGCCTGTTCGGCGCCGAGCTGTCCGAGCGCGAGCGCCGCAGCCGACCGCACGTCGATGTCCGGATCGTTGAGCGATGGCAGGATGATCTCGATGACCGCGGAATCCTCGCTGCGCGCAAGTTCCTCGATCGCCGCCTTCCTCGCTCCGGGATCCTTGTCTCTGACCGCAACCCTGAGCTTGTCCAGATCCGGCTTCTCCTGCGCCATCGCAGGCGCAGCCATGATTGTCATCAGAACAAAAAGCAGTATCGGATATTTCATGGCGCCCTTGCCTTCCGTCATTCAGGCATTCTCGAGACCATCCAGGCGATGATCGAGATCAGGATGACTGCCACGATGAGTATCGTCGTCACGATCGGCCCCGGAAGCAGTCTGGATGGCGAATTGTCGCCCGCTTCGGCCAGCGCGTCCGGCAACTGAAGGTCGTATGTATCCTGACGCAGGATTCCGTTGTTTGAGATCCTCGACTGTTCCCTCTCCCCGGCCAGCTCCGGATTGATCAGCCTTGTCGTTCCGCCTCGCACGGAATGCCGCCCGCTCTTCTTTCGCCGTTTCAGCCTCATAACCGCCTCACAGCCATTTAATCCTGCGGAAATAGAAGTAGAGCGCCAGTCCGGTCACGACCATCGAGACCAGCGCGCCCACGTAACCGTATCGCAAACCGAGTTCCGGCATGAATTTGAAGTTCATCCCGTAGATGCCCGCGATCAGCGTCACCGACATGAGGATCGCCGAGATCGAGGTCAGCCGCTTCATGACGAAGTTCATTCGGTTGCCGGAGATCGAGAGATAAGCGTCGATGGCGCTGCCGACGATTTCACGCAGCGTATCGATCGAATCGGCGACCCTGATCAGGTGATCGTAGACGTCGTGAAAATAGATCATCGTCTCGCGCGAGAAGATGGCCTGTTCGCGGCGCAGCAGCGTATTGAAGACATCGCGCAGCGGAACGACGGCCCGCCGCAGGAAGAGCAGCTGCTTCTTGATCCTGAAGATCTCCTCGAGCGAGGCATGCTGCTGTTCGCTGAAGATCTGTTCCTCGATGTCGTCCAGGCTGTCGGACATTCCGTCGATCAGCGGCATGTAATCATCGACGATCGAATCGATCATCAGGTATGCCAGCAGCCCCGTGCCGCGTTCCGCCAGGTCGGCCCATCCCCGCCACAGCCGCTCGGCCGTGGCGATCGCACGGATCGACTGGTTGTGGACCGTTACCAGATAGTTCCTGCCCAGAAAGATCATCAGCTCGCGCAGCTCGAGCCTGTTCTCCTCGACGATCTCGGCTTCATAAAGAACGATGAAATAATAGCCCTGATATTCGTCGACCTTCGGTCGCTGATGACCGTGCTGACAGTCCTCGATAGCCAGATGGTGAAAACCGAACTCCCGTTGCAGCGTCTCGAAGTCTTCGTGGGTGGGATGGCTGACATCGACCCACAGCACATTCTGCTGCTGATCGCAGAGAGTCGCTATCTGGGCGGAGTCCGCGACCCTGGTGAATGATCTCTCCGATCGGTCGAGGACGATAGTCGTGATCATATTCCTCAGTTATCTGTGTCGAACGCCTTCCCGCCGCCGAGCAGGTCGTTGATCGCGCGGAGCCGGATCTTCTTGATCTCCTCGACAGAGCTCGCGGTCTTTTCGCGATAGTCAAAGGGAAGCCCGCGCTGGATCGCGTCGACGGTCCGGGTGTTCTTGAAGATCGACTGTTCGATCTTCTTGAGACACGAGTTTCGATCCTTGATCCTGTTGCCGGGGATCTGTCGGGTGTAGTCGTCGGCATACCTGATCAGCGCCGAGTATGTGTCGAGATTCTGTGCCGCGGCCTGAAAGTTTTCGGCGCCGATCATCTGATATGCCAGATCGATTCGCTGCCGTGAGACCTTGAGCGTCGCATCGACGTGAGATTTCGGGTTTCGTTCCTTGGTGATCGACCGGATCTCGGATTCGTTCAGGTCCTCAGGCAGATCCTGTCCCCCCGGCTGGATGGGTTGAGCTGGAGGCAGGATGAGCAGCAGCAGGATGAGCGATCTCCAAATCATAAAACGAAAATCCGGTTACTCTCGGGCGGAACCGATCAGCTGTCCCATTCCGGATGATGATGCCCGAGCAGAAAAAATACCCGTTACAACCATACCACTTGAAACCCCGCTTGCCAAACAGGCCACTGCCGGCCCTTTTCACCGTTTCGACGCCTGGTTTTCAGCCATATCTCCCACCAGCGGGAGTTTGAAGCGGTTGCCCAGATATGCCTGGTACATCGACCATCCCGTTCCGCCGAGCGCCAGCAGACGCAGACCGGTGTAGAGCAGCGACTCGAGGAATCCGGGCAGCACGATCGAGACCACTCCGAGCAGGATGTTGATAATGAACAGCGCCAGAGCGAAGAAGATCGACTGGTAGGCGTGAAATCTGACGAACGAGTCGGTGTTGTAAGGCCTCAGGACCAGAAAGATGATCCCCGAGATGAATGTCAGCGGATAGCAGAGCATCCCCGCGATGTTCGGCTTGAGATCCGTGCTGCTCCCCGCCGCCGGATGGGGAGGATACTGCTGCATCGGTGAAGGAGCCTGTCGGGGCTCTTCCGCCGACTGCACCGGCGGGCGGTACGCTTCGGCCGGCTGCGTCGGCAGCAGCTTGTTGCCGCACTTGTTGCAGAACCGTGCGTTCTCGCCGACGGTCGCTCCACACTGATTACAGAACCTGGTCATAGGTCGTCCCTCGATAAAAGTTTCCAGTTATGAGTTTCCAGTTTCCAGTTGCCGGTTATGGGGTTTCCAGTTTCCGGTAAGGATACGAGTGATCCGAAAAATCGTTAAATCCGCGATCATGCGAGCATGATGAATTCGGGTCTCACTGGAAACTGGAAACTTGAAACCGGAAACTCTATTCTGCCCTTTTCTTCAGGAATTTAGAAGGTTTGTCCTAACCGGATGTGAAAAGCTCCGCGGGGCAGCCGGAGAGTTGCGTCGCCGAACGGGAAGGTCGGCGGGTCGAGCAGGAAGCCGTAATCGACTCCGACCGGGCCGATAGGTGTGTTGATGCGAACTCCGATGCCGACGGTATGGGTCATGTTTCTGTAATTGAAGTCGCTGACCCGGCGAAAGACGTTGCCGAGGTCGTAAAAGGGGACGACCCGCCAGCGTTCGGAGATCGGGTATCTCAATTCGAAGTTGAAGATGGCCAGGGCGTCGCCGCCGAGCGGGATGAGCGTCGGCAGTTCGCCGGGCTTGTCGGGGCGCGGCGCCAGAACCTCCATCGGCCCGGCGGTCTCGAACCTGAATCCGCGCAGCGTCGTCGCGCCTCCTGAGAAGAACCGTTCGCTGATCGGCAGGCGTTCCTCGCTTTCGCTGATCAGCCCGTCTCCGTTGCGGTCGGCGTCGCGGAAGACCGATGCCAGTCCCACGCGACCCGAGAAGGCGAGGGTCGATCCTCCGAGCAGCGGGAAATTGCCCGCCAGCGTGTGATATCGCTGATAGGTTCCGAAGAACTTGTTGAAGGATTCGTTGCCGCCGAAGACGTCGGCCGCCACCGAATGGTCGAGACTGACAAGCTGGCCCCGGGTCGGGTTGAGCACGCTGTCGCGCGAATCGCGCGTGAATCCGAGCGAGAACATACCGAGCCGGATCACGCGTTCGTTGCGCGTGATGTCGGTCTCGGGAATATTCTCGAGATTGAAGAGCGAGGCGCGCTCGTAGTTGTATCGTAAACGGACCGACGTCCGCGCGCTGAGCTTGCGCTCGGTCTGAATGAAGGCGGCGAAGCGGTTGAGTCCGAACGACTGGTCGTTGACGTTCTCCTCACGGCCGTCGACAAGTCGCCGCCTGATGATCGGCACCAGGTTGTTGTTGCGGTTGTAGAAGACCGACATGGTCGTCGGGAAGAGTGTTCCGAACGGGCGCAGGTCGGTGAACGAGAGCTGCGCGAACTGCTCGCGCCGGCTTCCCCTGAGCCTCAGCGACAGTGCGTCGAGCGAACCGCCGAGGTTGGTGTTGGCGATCTCCATCAGGCCGCGCACGCCATCGTCCGTCGAGTAGCCGAGACCGTAGACCAGCAGCAATGGCTTGGCTTCGGTCAGATTGACTGAGATTCGCTGCGCGCCGTTCCCGATCGGTTCGTTGCGGATCGAGATCTCCCTGAAGGCGTTGGTCGAATAGAGATCGCGCTGCGTCTGGCGGATCCGGGCCGGCGTCAGGACCTCGCCCTGCTTGAAATCGAGATAACGGCGGACCCAGCCCTTGCCGGTCTTGGTCAGGCCGTTTATCTCGATCTCGCCGATGTAGGCGCGCTGCCCCTCGCTGATGGTGTAGATCAGTTGAACGGCGTCATCGCTCAGGTTCTCGATCTCCAGTTCGGCGGTCGCTTCGAGGTAGCCGAGATCATTGTAAATCTCGCGAATGCTTCTGACTCCGGCCAGCGCGCGGCTGAAAGAGAAGGCTTCGCCTTCGCTGACCGGCACCGCATCGGAAAGTTCATCGGAGGTGATCAGCGAGTTGCCGCGAAGCATGATGCCGGCCACTTCCGTCTGGGCGCCGGCACTGACGTCGAAGACGATGATCAGTTCGTCGTTCTCGGGCTTGACGGCCAGCCTCGGTCTGACCTCGGCGTTCCGATAACCGATATCGACCAGCGTGCGGCGGATCATTTCGGAGTCGTTCCGCAGGCGGTCGTTGCTGGTCAGTCCGCGGACATATCCGCCGATCAGCGGCAGATCCTTGAGAAACGGGATGCCGCCGAACCGGCTGGCGGTCTTCGACTGGAGCCGGTCCTCGATCGCGCTCAGTCTGATCAGGTCCGTCCCGTCGATCCTGATCTCCTTCAGTTCGTAGATCGCGTTGGGGCGGATGTCGTAAATCAGCTTCAGGTTGTCGCCGGAACAGGTGACGGGTTCGCAGCGATAGCCGACCTCTGCGAAGAAGTATCCGTTCTCCTGCAGGTATTCTCTCAGGCGCTGTTCGCCGAGCATGGCCAGCGATCGGCTGAAACCCTGATTGATGACCGGAATCAGCTCCCCGAGCTTTTTGGCGCTCAGTTTGAGATCCTGGACCGGGCTCACCTCGACATCGGCTGCCGGCCGGGTCGGCCTCGAGAAGATCGACATCTGGTCGGGCGGGCCGACAGGCGCGCCGCCGGTCGATGCCGCCACGGTGTCCTGGCTGAATCCGACCGAGAATCGTTTGCGGCCCCGCAGTTCGATCGTGAATGCGTTTTCGCGCAGGCCCTGGCGCGCCGAACTGCCTCCCTGAATGTAGGATGCGAGGGCGGAGAACCTGTTCGAAATCGTGTATTCGGCCAGCGCCGTCTGGTCCTGTTCGGTGGCGAGGTTGGTCGAATAACTGAGATAGACGTTGCGCGAGATCTGCTGGCCGACCGTCAACCGGGCGGCCGGGTTGGCGTTGGCGCGGATGACCGGATCGATCTGAAACCGGCTGATTCCGAGCAGCTGTTCGGTCGGGCGCGAGATGATTCCGGACGAGAGCAGGGAAGCGGCGGTGCCGACGCCGGTCCTCAGCGGATCCGTGGTGAGCGTGCCCGATTCGGTTCGGCCGGTCGTGATCAGGCCGATGATCTCATCCCTCGAGAGCTGCGGTTCCGAGACCAGCGTCAGATCGATATCGTCGATCGGACCGATGAATCCGATCGTCACGCGAAAGCCGCTGAACTCGCCTTCGGCGGTCAGGTTGAGCAGCGCCGGAGCGTCGCCGGGCGGCAGCTCGATCGTGCCCCGTGTGATCTCGTATCTCTGTCCCCTGAAGCGAACAGATCCGGCTTCGCTCTCGATCCGGCCCGTGAGGTTCGGATTGGTCAGCGTACCGCTGACGTTGAGCAGCGTCGATCCGACCGCGTCGATCTGTTCGTTGTGGACGATCAGTGAATTATTGGCCTCGACGCGAAGATTGAGCCTGATCGCCGGCAGAGCGCTGATCCCCGGCGATGGATCTGAGAGTCCGAAGCCGAGCAGCGATATCTCGGCCCCGCTGGTCAGCAGGTTGTCGAGATCGATGTCGGGTGCGTACTGGGCATCGGGGATCGCGATCGTCCCGGCCAGAGTCTGACCGGACGGATCTCCGGAGAGCCGCAGGTCGCCGATGACGGTCGCCGAGACGTCGCGAAAGTTGAGCGTCGCATTCTCGGCCTGGATGTTGTAGTTCCATTCCTTCGGCCGGAGCCTGTCGAGCGTCATCGTTCCGGAGGCCTTGAGCGTTCCCTCGTTGATGCCCGCGTTGAATTCGCGCAGGATCAGCCGATCTTTATTGAGCGCGATCCGGCCGTTTCCGTCGGTGATGAAGAAGGGGATTTCGCCGGATGAGAGTCCCAGGCCGGCCAGATCGACGCTGCCGCCGAGAACGGGATTCTCGGACGAGCCCGAAAGCGAGGCGTCGAATGTGACGGTGCCGACCAGGCTCAGGTCGGTGTCCGTCAGCGGCAGGCTGGCGAGGTTGACCATGCCCTTGAACGAAAAGTTCATCCCGGCATCGCCTTTCAGTCCGACCACGCCGCCGATGCTGAGGTCGATCCCCTCGCCGGTCAGCCGCATCGGCTGAATGCTGATCTGCATCGATTCGAAGCCCGCTGTGACGGGAGTGTTGACGGTGACCGGCGTTCCGGAAACCATCAGCGATGCCTCGGTCAGCGTCAGGCTGCCGCGCATCAGGTCCAGGGTCGCCGCGCCGTCGGGGCCCTGCGTCGGACCTTCCATACGCAGTCGGCCGTTTACTTTTCCGGTGACGATCTCTTTCGCGTCGGGCGCGAGCAGTTCGAGCAGCGGCGTGAGTTCCTGGTTGACCAGTTCGGCGTCGAGGTTCAGCGGGATGCCGGGGCTGCGCAGCTCTATCCATCCGCGGACGATCTCGGGATGGGCGGCCTCGTCCGGAGGCTTGACCGCCAGCAGCAGGTCGGATGTGACGCTGAATTCGACCCGCCCGCCGTTGGTCGTGCTGATCGTCAGCGCGGTTTTACCGGCATCGCGCCCGTTGATGAAGAGGTTCCTGCCGCGGGCGGTCAGCGTGATCCTGAGGTTTTCGCGGTCGATGTCGGGTTGCTTGCCGGGGATAACGCGTCCGCTGACGCTGAAATCCGCATCGGCGGTGCCTTCGACCCTGACCGGCGGTTCCTCGCCTTCCTGAGTCATTTCGCGGACGATCTCGTTGAGCGCCACCGCTGCCGCCCGGCCGCTGACGCGAAAGGCGTAATCCTCGAGGTTCATCGAACCGCTGACGTTGAGGCTGCTCTCGCTGATACGGACGATCAGTTCATTGAGTGTGGCCGTCTTTCCCTCGAACCGAACGTCCGCCGAAGCCAGTTCCGCGGGGCGGCCGGCGATCGTCCCGTTGACCAGTCTGACGTTCGATGTCCCGTGGAATTCTCCCGGAAGCCCGCTCAGATGGACCTCGCCCGCGATCTCTCCCGTGACGACCTTGCCCGCATCGGGCGCGCCGGAAGCCGCCAGCAGGGTGTCGAGTTCGATCCGGTCGATGACGGCGTCGATCCAGCCCGCGGTCGATTTCGGATCGAACGGCGTGTCGAGATCGAATTTGAGCGATCCGCCGCCGGGCGAGAGAACCTGTCCGCCCGAGACGCGGATCCTTTCGTTCGACACGAAGAGCCGGCCCTTGAGCGATCCCAGCAGCGCATCGCGCAGCCCCGCGGTCTCGGCGTCGATGTCGCCCTCGATCGAGATATCCCGTGTGACGGCCGATTCCTCGCCCGGCCCGTTTTCGACGGTTCGACCGCGGATGGTTCCGTTGAACGAGAAGTTGCCGATCAGTTGCGGTTCGTATTCGACGATGTAAGGTCGCGCGGGTTCGATCGAACGGGCGATCTGGACCAGTTGTTCGGCCTGACTCGATGAGACCTTCAGTCCGAGCTCTGTATCTCCGATGACGGCCAGGTAGCCGTCGACCCCGAATTTCGTCGGCCCGGTCGTGAACTCCGTGTTGCGAAACCGGAAGACGCCGTCGCTGACCTCGACCGATGCATCTCCGTTGAGCGGGACGGAGTCGAGCGAATCACCCGTCGATCCGGTGAAATGCGCCTCGATCCTGCCGTTGAGCGTGCGCGGGTCTGCGCCCGCGAAACTGATCTCGGCCTGCCCGTTGACCGTGCCGCCGAGAGGGACCGGCGTCCCGGTCTGATCGCCGCTCAGCTTCTTCACCAGGGCGATCAGCTCGCTCGCCTGAAGGTCGCTGTAACTTGCTGTCGCGGTCGAGACGGCGCCTCTGCCGAGCGGCAGTTTGAAGTTCCCGGATGCCTTGCCCCCGAGCACGTCGGCCTGGATCTCGGTCAGGTCCAGCCCCGCCTTGTCGAACCTGGCCCTGGCCAGCGCATGAGTAAAGGACACTTCCGTGATCTCGCCCGATGCCAGATCGGCATCTGTGCGGATGTCGTAATTGAATCGCCCGGGATGGAAATCGAGGTCGACTTCGAGCCCTGAAAGTTTCAGGTCGCTCAGTTTGCTTTCGGGCCATTCGACCGTCGCAACCTGCGCCGACGGCGCGCGCGTTCGGAGAATCACATCGCGCAGTTCCCCGCGATATTCGCCGATCGATACCGGGCCGATCGTGATCCGATCGATTACGGTCGATCCGGCTGAGAGCCTCGAACAGGTGAAATCCAGGCGGTCCCCGCTGCCCGAACCGGCGAGCCGGCTGAAGCTGACATTTTTCAGCTTCGCTCCGTAAACGTTCAGATCCGGCGAGTCCACGTCGGCTTTGAATCTGTATTCGGATTTCGTCCCGTCGATTCTGCCCCGCGCGATCGCGCGTCCGCTGATCTCGACCGCGGGGCTGAAGATGCGCGTGGTTTCGCCGGCGTCGACAGAGGCGTCGAAATCGAACCCGTAGCTGACGGCCGACCAGTCGCTCACCTCGCCCTTGAGGCCGAGACGGGCGAAGCCGGCATCGAAGCTCAGCTCGTCGATCGTTGCGCCCGCGCCGGAAGCATGAAGGTTCGTCTCGAACTTTTCGATCCGTGATGATCGACCATCACGGGCGATCTTTCCCCCCGAACTGGCCAGCCGGATCGCGATCTCGCCGGTCCGCGTCCCGTCGGGAGCGGCAGTGGCGCCGATGCCGTCGAGTTCGAACTCCAGGTCGTTTCGGCGGTCGGTGAATCTGACGGCGGCGTCGGTAAGCAAACCTCTCAGCTTCGAGGTGTTGAACTTCAGCGCGCCGGGTTTCGAGGGCGGGCTCCGCAGTCCGTCGAAGCTGCTCCGGCCGCCGCGGTCGATCTCGAGGTTCACTTTCAGACCGTCGATCTCAGCGACCCTGACGTCGATCTCGCGACTCAGCCTGGGAGCGAACGGTTCATTGATATTGAATGATATTTTGACCGATCCGATCGTCGCCAGCAGCTTGCCGTTGCTGTCGTTGTAGATCCTGAAATCCTTCAGCGACGCCGTCTGATCAGAGAGAGACAGGCCGAAACCGCCGATCTCTCCGCGCAGGCCGTATTCCTTCAGTTTGTTCCTGATCTGACCGGAGATGAAATCGTTGAGCCTGTCGGAGCGGATGATCAGCCATCCGGCCAGAGTGAGAAGAGCGACGATTACCGCGAAGACAAGGAGCAGCCTGACCAGACAACCGGAACGCACCTTTCCCGTCTTCGCTGCGGCGGGCTCGGAAGGTGTCGAATTGTTGTCTGGATCAAGGCTCATCTTGAGAATTCAACAGGTCAGCTGTTATATGGGAGAGTCAATATTGTTTTACAGATTCGACCGGGGATCAAGTATGATCCCGATGCGATCCTTAAAAGTTGGCCC
>CALBSU010000583.1 GCA_937967285.1 uncultured Acidobacteriota bacterium | reverse complement strand
CCGCGATTCTCAGTTCATCTCCCCGCGGAGGACGCGAAAGCGTGGCCAGGTACATCTCCTCGACGATCTCCGCCGCGCTTCGGGAAGATTTGACCAACTGTTCGACGCGACTGTTGTTGGCGGCCTGAACGCGCGATGTCACGAAGGAGTTGTTCATGAGCATCATGGCCTGCAGGATCGAGCCGACCTGCTGCCGGTCGAACTGTTCGCGGTTGGACTGGCCGAAGGTGCGCAGAAAGTACTTCGCTTCTCCGTTGCCGATGTCCTCGGGCGACGCCGCCTGAGTCCAGTACCTGACGGCGCCGATCGGGTTGCCGTAAACGTAGTCCCTGCGTTTGTAATCGCCGAAGACCTGCGTCGCTTCGCAGATCGCATCGTGAATCTGCTCTGCGGTCAACTGGCGCACGTAATGGCGGGCGAAGTACGGCGTGTAGCTTTCCTTCCATTCCCCATCGAAACCCGACGAAAGCTGATAGGCCGATGACCGGGCGATCGTCCGCATCAGTTTCTTGAGGCTGAACCCGTTCGACGCGAAATCGGCCGCCAGCGCATCGAGCAGCGCAGCATTGGTCGGCTGGCAGGTCCACGGAGCGGGCAGCGTCGAGTTCGGATCCTGACGCGCCATGTCGAATGAGTCCACCGGGTCGACGATGCCGAGACCGAAGAACTGCTTCCAGACCATGTTGACGGTGGCCCGCGCGAATTGCGGGTGAGTCGTCAGCATGCGCGCAAACTGCGGTCTCAGCGGCTTGTTCGGGTCGGCCTTCTCGCCGGTCAGGATGAAAGTCGGATGGATCTCTCCGCCCTCGCGTTGCAGTCGCACCTGACTCCAGCCCTTCGAATCGTAGCCCGTGCCGTCATCTGTGATCGCGTAACGGTCCTGGTAGGTGACGACGCGAATCCGCATTCCGCCGAAGAATGCCGCCATGGCGTAAAAGTCGCTTCGTTTTTTCGAGACCAGATCGAGGTTGACCTTCTCGAGGAACCCCTTGCCGCCGTGGCATGAGATGCACTGGTAGTTGATGCCGAGGAAGAGGCGCGAGGCGTTGACGATGATCTCGTCGGCCGTGTCCTCGTAGTTATCGTCGTACATCGTCTGTCCGGTGACGTGCCACCGGGCAAGGAAGCCCGAAGGCGCGGCATCCGGCATCCAGTTCGTGTTCGGTGCGGTGGCGGTCAGCATCTCTGTCACCAGGCGGTCATACGGCTTGTCATCCCTGAACGATCGCCGGAGCCACGCGTCGAAGTGTTTGAGCGCCGGATTGCCGAATCGGTTTGCGCAGGCCCGCGTCAGATCGCCGTACCAGTAGCTCCAGTTGTCGACCCAGGCATCGCTTTCGATCAATTCGTCGATCAGCCGGTCCCGCTTGTCCGCCGATTTGTCGTTGACGAAAGCTTTCAGCTGTTCAGGCGTTGGAATCCGCCCTGTCAGGTCGAGCCAGGCTCGGCGGCAGAATTCATAATCGTTCGACAGCGGAGCGTGTGGAATCCCGTCGCGTTGCATTGCGCCGAACAGGTGTTCGTCTATCAGATTGCGGATGGCTGCCCGGCCGACTGCCGATCCGGCGTGCGGCAATCTGCCTGCCACCTCGCGCGTCAGGTCGCTCACCTGTCTGTCCGGCCGCTCCGGCGTCAATTTTTCATGCTCGGCGGGGAAGCGGCGTGCCGACTTTTCCTGTGCACGGTAGGAGGCATCTCCGAACCACAGAGCGGCCCCGATCCAGCAGACGATAAGCGCGCATTTGTATCCAGATCTCTTTTTCATACCGGTCGTGTGTCTGAGTCCCGGTCCGGGGACGCCGCCCTGAGTTATCGACGATCGAACATCATTACCGCCGGATCGCCGCCGCCCGCAATGGTGCGGATTATGCCGCGCGAATCGACCTTCCTGACGCGTCGATTGGCGCGATCCGCTATGAACAGGCTGCCGTCGCCTGCCAGGCAGATCTTCTGAGGAGTGTTTAAGTCGCAGTCGACGGCCGCCCCGGAGTCTCCGCGATAGCCCTGCCGCCCCGAGCCGGCGATTGTCGTTATCACTCCGTTCCGAACAATGCGTATTCGATGATTTCCGCTGTCTGAAATAAAGAGGTTGCCCGCCGCATCGAGCTTGAGGTCGGTTGCGGAGAAGATACGCGCCTTCTCGGGCGGTCCTCCGTCGCCTGAAAAGCCGGCGCCGTAGAGGTCCTGGCCGGGGCCGAAGCCGATGATCGTGCGAATCGTTCCGTCCGCATCGATGCGCCTGATCCGGCTGTTGGCGGCATCGCTCAGATAGATGCTTCCGTCAGGCGCGGCGACGACAGCCATCGGAAGATTGATCTGACAGGCCGAAGCCGGCCCGTCGTCTCCACCGAAACCCGGAACTGTCCCGGCAATGGTCGAAATCCTTCCGTCGCGATCGATGCGCCGAATCCGATGGTTCCAGGTGTCTGCAATCAGCAGGTTCCCCTCGCCGTCCAGTGCAATGCCCTGCGGGCTGTTCAGTGAAGCATCCGTTGCCGCTCCTCCGTCACCTGCAAACGCGGCTTTTCCATTTCCAGCGATCGTCGTGATGATCCCGCTCCGATCGATGCGCCTGATCCGGTGATTCCACGTATCGGCGATCAGCAGGT
>CALBSU010000582.1 GCA_937967285.1 uncultured Acidobacteriota bacterium | reverse complement strand
CTCACAATGATACACCTCAGATGATTATCCCAACGACATCGAGGTCATAATTGGTGTAGGACTTATAAACGCCTCTCAGCCAGATCAACGCCGTCCGGCCACCGTTCCGTTTCGGGATGATCGGCCTGATATTGTCTTCAGAAGAGTTTGCCGTGACCGGTTCCCATCTCCATTTTTTTCCGCCATCCGCGGATGTCCCTTTGAATATTTCGTAATGTCTATTTCGATCAGTTCGGCTGATCAGCGGGTTTCCCGTTACCGGATCGGCATTGGTCGAGATGTAGACGGTATTCGGATCATCGGGATCGAGAGCGATATTTCCGGTGTAGTCGTCTTCGCCGGCATAGAGCCTGCTTCCGGCGAATGCGATCTCGTGATCGAGCCACCGGTCGCCGGTCCATCTGGCATAACGATAGCGGTGGTCCTCGCCGCCGCTTCCCGACGGCAAACCCGCCGAATTTTTCTGAACCGAATAGGCGACAAAAGGCCGGCCTGAGGAATCGAGGTGAATGTCGCTCACCCAGGCGACGTTGTCCGGATCTCCCTTGAAAACCCGAGTGCCCTCAGCGGGGTCCTTCAATCCGTTCGACAGACTGTCTATGACGGTGCCGTCGGAGCGATGCAGCTTCCCCTTGCGATAAAAAACATGGTACGTGCTGTTGTTGAAATTGCGCGGATGGCCTTCGGTGTAGAAGAAATGAATGGTATCGACGCCATTCGAGGCATATTTGACATAGGGCCGGTGGCGAAAACTGGACGGCACATCGATGAAGACATCGCCGGCCTGCCATGTCTCTCCCCAATCATCGGAATAAACGTACGAGGGTTTGAAGCTGTCGTTGTATCCGCGATAGAAATTGTAGATCCGCCCCTTTCCCGCATTCTCGCCTGCCAGATAGTGGAGGTTGGAGTATGTGATCCGCGAGCTTTGACTGGGCGTGAAGGTTCGTTCTTTTCCCCAGACCGTCGGATCGCGGGGATTGATCGAGACGCGATAATAGAATCTGTTTTCCGGCCCATGCATCGAATAGACAGCCAGGAACCGGCCATCCGGCCTGATCAGCAGGGCGGGCGAATTGTGGTCGTCGTATGCGTCGCCGCCGGTAAGCAGCCTGTCATGCAATTCCACGATGTTGCCGCCGGCAGTTCCCGGCAGCCGGTATGCAATCTCGATATCCCCCCTGCGATTACGGTCGTGAGCGCCCGCAGCAACCGAACCGATAATCAGCCGGTCTCCGTCCATAATGGCGCGTTCATCCTCAAACCATGACCACGCACCGTCATCATTGAAGGTAATTATGCCGGTGGAGCTCTGCGGCAGATAAGACGCAGGAAAAATCCCGATCAGGAGCAGTAACAGGACCTGAACAATCTTCATAACCAGCCTCCGGATGAACGTCTACTGAACCGGCAGGATCACTTCAAGCAACTCAAGATCCGTGCCTGCCTGCAGAGCGTAATCGGAATTCGGCGGAATGACACAGCTGTCACCGGCCTGCAGTCGATGGAATTCGCGGGCATTCAGATTCATTTCTCCATTGAGGACGAAGAGAAACTGTAGTTTGCCGGCGAGCCGGAGAACAGGCGCGTCAGCACCTTTTTCGCCACTCACGATTCGGACATCAGCGAGGCCACCGGTCGCTTCCGAGATGCCCGTATCGCGCGCCTCGAAGCCGGGATGGCGCCAGTGGCTCCGGATCGCCTCACGCGAGCGATGATGAACGAATTGTTGCCCTTCGAAGATTCGCCCGGGACGGGCCTCAGGCGTGGGAAGCTGAAGATCGTGATCGGCCCAGGTCTCGTGAACAGCCGGACTGCCGATCTCTATCACCTCCAGGCCCGCGGAGGATTCCAGCACGCGGTGGCGGATCCCGGGCGGCTGGAGAACGCAGTCACCCGCTTCGAGTACGAACGGCGGCCCCTGGTCCTCGTAGACGACTCGGACCCAACCCTTTCGACAGAAGATCATCTGAAACCGGACTTTATGATAATGAACGTAGTCGGGAACCGGGCCGCCCTCGGGAATACGGATATGCGAGGCGATCAATTTGCCGCCGAGTCTGTCGGGAATAAGGTCGCGGTAGAGCATGCCGGCTCTTCCGGCATGCCAGCCGTCAGCCGGATCGAACCGCGTGACGATCAGCCCGGGCGTCGCTTCAGACTGTCGGTCGAAGCCGAGAGCTGCTCCGCCGGGGGATTCAAGCCGCAGCCTCAGCCCCTGTCCGGTGAGAATCGCCACGACAGGATCGTCGGCCGGAACTATCATGTCCAGTCGAAACCCGAGGCGACTCGTGAAATATTCGATTGCTTCGGCCAGATCCGGCACCCGGATCACCGGCTCATTCGGCAGCATTGGATCCATCTCCACCTCTCGCCGATTGTTTTAGGAGACCGAAATTGGTTATAGTCCGTTGCCTGAATATCCGTGCAGTGATGAATCTAACACAACCAGAGGAGAATCGCCGATGAAGCCGGCCCTGCCGCTGATGTGCCTGCTGGCCATAACGAGCGTATTTGTCATGCCCAAACCAGTCAACGAAATGCTGCTGTCGAAAGCCGAACGTACAAGCTACGAGGAGACCAGCCGTTACGACGATGTCATGAAATTCATCGGCGAACTGCAGAAAGTCTCAGGGAAGATCCGCGTCGAATCATTCGGTCAGAGCGAGGAAGGGCGCGAGCTTCCTCTGATGATCCTCTCCGATCCTCCGGTCTCGCATCCGCATGAGGCGAAGGCGGCGGGCAAGCCCGTCATCTTCATCATGGCCAACATTCACGCGGGCGAGGTCGAAGGCAAGGAGGCGATGATCAATCTTTCGCGTCGGATACTGACCGGCGATCTGAAACCGCTGCTCAGAAATCTGATCGTCCTGATCGCGCCGATCTACAATGCCGACGGCAACGAGAAGATCAGCCCGACCAATCGCAGCGCGCAGAACGGCCCGGTCGGCGGCGTCGGAACTCGTGAGAACGCCAGGGGGATGGATCTCAATCGCGATTACATGAAGCTCGAATCCCGCGAAGCGAATGCCCTGGTCGGATTGTTCAACCGATGGGATCCGCATCTGACAGTCGATCTGCATACGACCAACGGGTCCTATCACGGTTACCATCTGACATATTCGCCGACGCTCAACCCGAATGCCGACCCTCGGATGGTCGCCTTCGAACGCGACCGCATGCTGCCGGCCATCACGCGGAGCATGCTGAGAAGACATGGGTTCCGCATCTATTTCTACGGCAATTTCGCGACGAAGGAGCGGATGAATCGGGAGCTCGATACTTTCGAGATGCAGCGTTCGGGGCGAGCCGCGCAGCCGGCGGCGGGTCCGGAAACCAGGATCTGGCGAACGTTCGACCACCGTCCGATGTTCGGCAACAACTACGTCGGCCTGCGAAATCGAATGACGATCCTCTCTGAAGCGTACAGCTACCTGGATTTCAAGGGCCGCATTGCGGTCACTGAATCTTTCGTCGAGGAGATTCTCAACTATTCGTCGCTGCATGGAGCGGAGATGATGGCGATCATCAAGCGCGCCGACATGGCCGCCCTTCAGAGCCGCATCGAGCCGCTCGGGGTCGAGTTCGAACTCGCTCCGCTCGACAAACCGGTCAACATCCTCGTCGGCGAGGTCACCAAGGTCAAAAATCCGCGCTCCGGAAAGGATATGACCGTCATGATCCCGGACAAATTCAAGGCCATGACGATGCCGGACTACGGGGTCTTCAAGGCCACTAGAAAAGCGCCGGTGCCGGCCGCTTACATCTTCGAGAATGAACCGGGACTCAAGGCGAGCATCGAGAAGTTGCGCGCGCACGGGATCGCCGTCGAGGAGCTGACGGAAGATACGATCCTCGATGCCGACAGTTTCACGATCACCTCAGTCAACAAGGCCGCCCGCGCTTTTCAAGGCCACCAGGAGATCAGGCTCAAGGGAACTTTCAAAACCGAATCACGAAAATTCCCGGCCGGTTCACTGCTGGTCAGGACGACGCAGTCTGCAGCGCGCCTGATCTTCTACCTGCTCGAACCGGAGAGCGATAACGGCCTCGTCCGCTGGAATTTCCTCGATTCTTATCTCGAAAAGGGCAGAATCTATCCGATTCATAAACTCACCGCCGAGCCGAGGGTTCCGGCCAGAGCCGCAAGATAAAAGCCGTAAACTATTGATAAAAATAGGCTTATGCCCGAATCCGACGATCAATTGGATTCGGGCAGTCTCTTTTTTCGGGTACCGTTGCCCACATCTTATATGATTGATGCAGGCGTCGAATTTTTTCACATTTCGGGCAAGCCGATAGCAATGTAGATTGAAGCACAGAAGAGCAGTGAGGTGCGCTAATCAATTTAAGCCAGATCGATTATGATTCCTGGGCTTCCAAGCTCATGACCGCCGTCCACAAGCGAACAGATGCGGATAAACCAAAAGGCTGATTGCGAAGATGCTAGCTCGAATGATCTGCCTTACACCTTCCGGCTGGATTATCAGGATAAGTTCCTGTAGCTGATTGAGGATTACAAATACGGCAGTATCAACCTAAAATTTTACGCTGAACTTGTAGAATTCGGTCAAGGGTTGAATGAAGAGGAAAAACGCACGGTCAGAGAGACTCTGTCAGAGGAAGAACTGGCCCTCTTCGATATACTGACTCGTCCGGAACCGAATTTGACCAAGAAAGAAGAGCAGGCGGTGAAAAAGGTCGCCCAGGAATTGCTGCAAAAGCTGAAGTGGGAAAAACTGGTGATCGATTGGCGGCTCAAACAGCAGACCAGAGCCGCAGTTTTGGAGGTCATCGAGGAGACATTAGACCGATTACCGGAGACTTATACGAAAGAGGTTTACGATCAGAAGTGTGAACGGGCGTATCAGCACATTTACGCCTCATATTTCGGCCCCGGACAGAGTATCTTTAAGGCAGCTCAATTATAAATTCCAGGCTCCACTCTGTGAGTGAAGCCTGGAATAAACAATCTAAACCCATGATTTTTCAGCTCTTATCAACACCATCACCAAAATGATTATGGCCACGGTGTTAATAATGAATAGACACCACAACGTCCTGGTGCTAAAATCAGGAAAAAGTAAAGGAACAATCAGCAATCCAAAGAATGATAAGCTGAAAGCTCCAATTACTGATCTAGCAAAATATGTGATTATCGATTGAAAGGCCCGTAATTCTGTTGGGCCTGATGATGTCTTTGGTGTATAGTGCGTTTCCCGCACTAACTTTTTCATAAAGTTTTTATTCATTAAAGTTCTCCCAGGGCTCTGAACAGCAACTGATCTTTTGCAGGAGTAGTTTGCTGTTCAGACCCTTTGTTTTATGCCCGGGAATATAAGTTAGGACACCCCCCTCCAGGCGTTAGGGGCGATATCCTCGCAAAAGCGCAGTCGTACTTTCTCGCTGTTGAGAAGATCTCGGGACTGTTTCGAGGAAACGCTCAACAGGTAGGCAAGTCTGCGGAATAATGCCACTACCGTCGTTCCAAACCCGTTCACCCGGTCAGGGTGTGCAAGTCGTGGCCCGTCAATATCTTTTCGACGATATGTGCGCTCGTTGGCCGCTGTAGATTTTTGAGTAACTCTGGTGTTGAGCAGACATACTATATGCTACTAGATAAAGTGCTGTCAACAGCAAATTGTCTATATCTTGTAGTCGATATTGCTAGACATCACGGCCTTTCAATCATCAGTAGTTCAACCAAACTGCTTTACTACCCACCAGATGGCCGCAAACTTCCAAAAGAAAAAAATCTACTGCTTTGTAGACGAAACCGGTCAAGACGACCGATCCGATTATTTTGTCGTGGTCACGGTCGTCAGTATCAGCGAACAGCAAGAGCTGAAAGAGGCCATTACCAGAATCGAAGAGCAATCGAATGTCGGAAGCAAGAAGTGGCATAAGCTCAGGGCTCAGGACCGCGAATCCTTTATTGAAATGATCATCAACGCTCAGCTCGCTGCCGGCGAGGTGTTCTTCGGAAAGTTTCAGAAGCCTCTCCCCTTCTTCCTGCCGATGCTGGAGACCTTATCCAGAGCAATTCAAATGGTTGCCCTTGATAATCATCAGGCTATTATCTATGTGGACGGGATCGACAAGAAAAAGGCGGCCGAGCTGACCAATGCCTTGAGGCTGAAAGGGGTGAAGACCAAGCACGTCAGAAGCGCAAGGGATGAGAGCGAACCTTTAATTCGCCTGGCCGATCGCTGGGCGGGCTGCATTCGGAGCAGTCTCGAAGGTAGCGGATCCGCCAACAGCCTGGTCGCTCGAGCGATTGAGATCGAATATCTCAAGGAGGTCTGAAAACAAAAAATCCCGCCGAAGCGAGACTTTTGTTGTTTCGACTATCTCAGGGTTGCCCCTGAGCCAATCTCTGCCAAAAAGGGCAGGCCTTCATCGAAATCTGAATATAAAAATAGCGGGAAGCTGGCATTCTGTCAACACTTGGCTTTTCCAGACCGTCCCTGCCACTTTACAGATCTTTTTTCGTAGCCAGTTGATCTGCCAGCTAATGCTTGACAATCTTTTAGACTGCTAAAAGTTTAAAACACCAAGAGTCTAACCTCCTCACACCCGTCTCTGCTAACAGGGATGTAGGTGATCAGTTGTATTCATAGGCGTCAGGAGCACTCCGCTTTAGATTGGTTATTATATCTGCAGTAATATCTTGATCGCTTGGATTCAAAAAAAGAATATAGTAGGTTCCTTGCGGTAAGGTCCCATTGTAACCCAGGTTTTGAATTCCGATAGAATCTGCAAGCCCTTCAGGGGGAACTCCTCTTTTATAATTTTCAAACTCCTGATTTCGATACTCTAAATTGGCCCACTTCGATACTCAGATTTGGCCCACCTGAAAAGAGTCCGACGGGATATCCTATGTCTGGAAATGATACGCCAGACAAGGAGAAGCCGAGATGGACAGGAGAGCCAAAGTGGAGCTATTTGAAGAGATCCGCCGAGAATACGAGCACGGAGTGGGGACAATCCTGGGAGTGGCCGAAAAGTTCGGAGTCCACCGGCGAATGGTGAGACAGGCGCTGGAGAGCGCGGTGCCGCCGGAGAGGAAACGAGCGGAAAAAGAGCGCCCCGTCATCTCGCGGGTGAAAGAATTCGTTGACGGGATATTGGAGTCGGATCAGAAGGCCCCGAGAAAGCAGAGACACACGGCCCATCGAATCTATGACCGGATCGACAAGGAGCTGAAGGTGAAGATCGGCGAATCAACGGTGCGCCGATATGTCAGGGAGCGAAAGCGGGAGATGGGGATCGGGAAGGGAGAGATCTACATCCCGCAATCATACGAGTGGGGAGCAGAGGGACAGATCGACTGGTACGAAGCGTGGGCGGTGATCGGAGGGGAGAAGCAGAAGGTGCAACTCTTCTCCTGTCGGAGCATGGCGAGCGGTGGAGCATATCATCGGGCATATCTGCGAACCACGCAGCAGGCGTTCTTTGAAGGGCACGAGCTGGCATTCCGGTATTTTGGAGGGGTCTTCCGGGTCTTGAGATACGACAATCTCGGGAGCGCGGTGAAGAAGATCCTGAGGGGTTACAAGCGAGAGGAGACGACGAGATTCATAGCCTTCCGGTCGCATTGGGGATTTGAATCCTCCTTCTGCACGCCGGGACGAGGCAATGAGAAGGGAGGAGTGGAAGGAGAGGTCGGCTATTTCCGGCGCAACCACCTGGTGCCGTTGCCTGAGGCACGGGACCTGGAGGATCTCAACGAGAAGTTGCTGGCGGGATGCCGGGAGGATGAGCGGCGACTGATCGGGCAGCGTGAGGAGAGCGTCGGCGGAGGGATGGCGATCGAGCGGGAGTACCTGCTGCCCTTGCCTGAAGAGGCCTATGAGCTGGCGGAGGTGAGTTATCCGGTAGTGGATAAAAAGGGCTGCGTTAAGGTGAAGTCGAATTGGTACTCGGCGCCGCTACCGGCGGGGAGGCGGACGGAGGTGAGGGTTCTTCCGGCGAGTATCGAGGTGTGGAGCGAAGGGCGGGTAGTGGCCCGGCACGAGAGGAGCTACGAGCAGGGGCGGCAGGTACTCGACCTTGAGCATTATCTGGAATCGCTGGGGCGAAAGCCGGGAGCCCTTGCCGGATCGACGCCGCTCAAACAATGGCGCGAGCAGGGGCGCTGGCCCGAGAGTTTTGATCGACTCTGGGAGAGCCTGCGGGAAAGGCACGGAAAACAGGACGGGACGCGGGCGATGATCGACCTCCTGATCCTGGGGCGGGATGAAGGGTACGATCGGTTGAAGAAGGCGATCGAGGAAGCGCTCAGTCTGGGCTGTACCGACTCGGCGGCAGTGCGTTACCTGATGCAGGCCCCGGAACTGGAACGCCGTCCGATCGAGCTGATCGAGCCGGGGCCGCTGGCCCGCTACGACCAACCGCCGCCGGTCATCACCTTTTATGATGATCTTCTGAAGGAGGTGGCGCTATGAAGGGGAAGATAGCGGACCTGGAGGAGGCTCTCATCAAGCAACACTGCCATCAGTTGAGATTGCCGAGCGTGGCCTCGCAGTTTTCGCGGCTGGCCGAGCAGGCGGTCAAACAAACGCATGTTCAGTATTTGAGCTCTCTGTTGAGCTCCGAAGTCGAGGATCGAGAGCGGCGAGTGATCGAGAAGCGGTTGAGAGAGGCGCGATTGCCGCGGCACAAGACGCTGGAAGAGTTCGATTTCTCGCAGGCGCCGCATATCTCCGCGACACAGATCCACCAGCTGGCCCAGGGCGATTATCTGGAGCGAAGCGAGCCGATCATCCTGATCGGCGAATGCGGGACGGGCAAGACGCATCTGGCCTCGGGGCTCTGCGTGGCGGCCTGTCGTCAGAAGAAGCGGGCCCGGTTCATCACGGCGGCCGGTCTGGTCAATGAACTGGTCGAGGCTCAGCATTACAATCAACTGGGCCGGGTGCTTCAGCGGTGGGGCCGCTATGATCTGATCGTGATCGATGAAGTCGGGTATGTCCCGATGGCCGAGCTCGGCGCGGAGCTGATGTTTCAAGTGGTGAGCGACCGGGCCGAGAAGGCGGCGCTGATCATCACGACCAACCTGCCGTTCTCGGAATGGACGCAGGTTTTCACCAATGCCCGGCTGTGCAAGGCGCTGCTCGATCGGATCACGGATCGGGCGACGATAATTGAAACCGGCAAAGAGTCGTTCCGATTCCGGAGAACGCTAAGTCGAAAGAGGCAATGACTACCGCGAATGGGCGGACACGGGCCTCCGCAGTAGTTTGGGGGCTGCTCCGGCCCGTGCCCGCCCATTCGCTCCCTTTTCTTGATCGAGACCTCTTAGGCGAGTTGTCAGCTTTTGATACAGATTCCTGCTACCGATGGTGGTCAGGGGGGATTACTAATGAGTGAGGTGGGCCAAATCTGAGTATCGAAGTGGGCCAATCCGGGTTGTCAAAATCACCTTCTCCACCCGATATGGATTTTGATTCATTTATTGCCGATGTGGCAGAGATTGAATCAAAGCTGCACAAATATCAAAATTTGGCTGAAGAACATAGGAAGCAGTTGAACGACAAATTCTTAGCGCTGTTAAATAATATTGCTCGATAAATATTCTGTTAATCGGCTGTCAGCGTATTTCTTTCAAAGTGTTTTTTTACATACCTTCATGGTATTTAAAGACTTCTTAATCTGATAGCAAGGAATTACCTTCATTCATTGTTAAAAACTCTTGATCAATAACGACT
>CALBSU010000581.1 GCA_937967285.1 uncultured Acidobacteriota bacterium | reverse complement strand
GGCGGGATTGAAAAGCTTTGGAGTGCTGCGCGCGTGCGCGCAGCTTTACCCCTGGTCTGACGAAAATTAGCAATGACTGGGCACCCGAAAGACCGATGCGCTATGCCTTTCCATTCAGAATGAGAATCTGGTGCCGACCTCGATCCTGCGGGCCGGAAGCGCTGAGATCGGACGGCCGAAAAACGGTGATGTCTGGACGCCGGAAAAACCTGTCGGATTGACGTTGTTGAGGATGTTGGTCGACTGGATGTAGAAGTCCATCCTGAATCTTGTCGTCGGCGCGCCGGGCAGGGAACCGATCGAACCGAGCAGGTCTCCGGCGTCGCTGCCGCGGATGACTCTCACCTGGGGGCCTGCGGAACCCTGCGGATCGGGGACTTTTCCGAATCCGAACCCCCAGCTCAACCGGGTGTTGAGATCCCAGCGCCCGGCGGCACGAGCGGAATTCCTCGATGTCCCGGCCGGCCGGTCGTTGACGGTCGAGTCGAGGTTTTCGTCAAAGCCGGTCGTGATGTTGTAGGGCGGTGCTGTATTGGCCTGAAATATCGACGAGAGCCTGAAGCCGAACGGCATCGTGAAATTCGACATCATAAAGAACCGGTGGCGGATGTCCTGCAGGGAGGGACCGCGTTCCGGCCTCAGATCGAAATTGTTCGCCGGCAGCGAAAGCGGTCCGTCGGTTTCATCCGTCGTACGTGAATATGTATAGTTAGCGCTGAGCATGAACCTGCCCATCTGCATCCAGTTCAGATTAATCATCAGATTGTGACCGAATGAGATGGCAGAGGATTCAACCTGAGTGATGTTGCCCAGTGTCGGAAACGGCCTGCCGTCGCCCGGCAGCGGAGCGTTGATATTGCGCCCGCGCAGCTGATGCGCGCCCTTCCGCCAGGAGTACTGCGCCATCAGACGCAGATTACCCGGCAACTGCTGCTGCAGGGCGATCGATGCCTGATAGACGATCGGCATCCGGAGCGCCCTGTCGATCAGTATCAGGCTTGGAGGGAG
>CALBSU010000580.1 GCA_937967285.1 uncultured Acidobacteriota bacterium | reverse complement strand
CCATAAACGTACCCCTCCGCCAACCCTGAGGATCACTATCAGCCCGGCAAGAAAGAGAAAAAGAGTAGCTGCCCACGGGGCGTCGAGCGGAGGACTCCCGATCAGCACATAGTGTCCGATCCCGCCGAGCCACATGACCGCGTATGCGATGGAAATAACAATGAGGGCGATTTGCCGGGGCGTTCTATTTTTAAGGCTCATATCTCTGGATCAGCTCGCTCGTTATCTGTGAGGAGAGCAGGACGGTCGGTGTGCCTCCGCCGGGATGAGTGCTGCCTCCGACGTAGTAGAGGCCGTTGAAGCGCCTGTCTTTGTTTGACGGCCGCAGAAACGCCTTCTTCCAGCCGTGGGAGTGAGTTCCGTAGATCGCTCCGCCGGGCATGCTGTACCGGTTGCCGATCTTCCGCGGGGTCCAGACGTCCTCGACCACGATGTCATTTTCAAGGTCGGGGAAGCCGCTCTCCCTGAGACGCCTGAACACGCGTCGCCGGGCCTCGGCTATCTGCTCCTCGCCCCATTCGTCGTTATCATTGGCCGGCGCATTGGCCATGATGAAGAGCGCTTCGCCCTGCCCCGGAACCACGCTCCGGTCGCTGCGGCTCGGCGCGTTGACATAGACGGTCGGGTCCGACGGAAAGACCCGCTGATCGAAGAGTTCGCCGAATTCCCTTTTGTAATCGCCGGAAAAGTAGATCGCGTGATGATGCATCTCCGGCAGGGTCTTTCCGATCCCGAGCAGAAATACAAGCCCCGACATGGAACGGTCGGCGTGGCCGATCTCTTCGTCACGCAGGCCGAGCAGCGCCGGCGCGTGCGAGGCGTCTCCGTTCATCACCACCAGATCGGCCTTGATGGTCTTCCCGTCCTCGAGCCTGACGCCATTGACCCGCCCCTGACTGTGGTCGATGGAGGTCACGTTGGCGCCGGTCGCCAGCTCGACCCCGAGTTCGCGCGCCAGTTCGACAAAGCTCTCGACTATCCGATACAGGCCCCCGGCGATATACCAACCGCCGAACGAGTACTCGATATAGGGGATGACCGCGAGCGTCGCCGGAGAGCTGTAGGGCGACGAGCCGACATAGGTCGGATATCGGTCGTAGAGCTGAATCAGATGCGGGCTCTTGAAGTGGGCCTCGACCGTTCGGTGATAGTTGCCCCATCCGTAACGCCAGGGCATGTGCCTCAGAACGGAGCCGTCGGTCCGCCGGGGCCAGTCGAGCGGTCGGCGGCGCAGGAAGGTATCCTTGGAAACCTCGTAAAGCTGCGCGCCGAGCTTCATGAATCGCATAAAGCCGTCGACGTCGCGCGGCTCAAGCCGCCGGACGGTCTCGATCCAGTCCGGTAGCGACGAGGTATAAGTGAAGCGCGTGCCGTCGGGATAGATATATTCGGAAATCGGATTGACCGGGATGACCTCCAGATAATCCTCGATCTTTCGGCCTGCCGCCTCGAACAGTTCGCCGAAAATCCATGGCATGGTGATCAGTGAAGGACCCGTGTCGAAACGGAATCCCTTCTCTTCCCAGACATTCATCTTGCCGCCGAACGAAGGTCCCCGCTCGCAAACCGTGACCTGGCGTCCGGCCGCCGCCAGTCGAATGGCTACCGACAATCCGCCGAGCCCGCCCCCGATTACTACTACCCGTCTCTTCTCCATTTCAGTCGATGCCACCCATGATTGATGTTTAGATGTTTCGTATTCGATTCTTTATGGTAGATCATCATCGACCGCGAAAGGTCACGATTTTCTTTCTACTTTCTACTTTTTACTTTCTACTTCTTTCGTTCCCCGGGTTTCGTTCGCCCTGCGGGCTCACTCCACCCGAGGCTATATTATGTCGGCCGCTCCGCGGGCTTTGATCTTTCTACTTTCTACTTTCTACTTTCATGTATTGTCGTCCCTTCCAGGCCACGCCGCGTCCCGTCCT
>CALBSU010000579.1 GCA_937967285.1 uncultured Acidobacteriota bacterium | reverse complement strand
GAGAGGTGCCTTGCCGCAGACAGTCTTGCTTCTTCGGCGAGTTCGTCAAGTATGTGATCGGGTACGGAAGGACGCGCGTCGAGCGATGCGATCGAGCGTCTGAGCAGAGGGCCGATCCGGTGGCCTCGGCATTTTTCAAGCAGGCGAGTCCAGTCATCCGGAGGCAGCAGCGAGGCGAGCCGGGCCCGGCCGGCCTCGGAGCCGGGCACGACGCTGAGCAGGATCAGATCTGTCCTCGACAGGCTCACCGATCAGAAATCTTCGCGCGGAGGCTGGACGCCCCGTCTGGGAAGCTGCTGACGCAGTTGGTTGAGAGGCATCCGACGCTGCGGGAGAAGCATCTCGCCGACCAGAAACCTGAAGACGTAGAACTGGTCCGGCGTCAGTATCTCGCGGAACTGGGCCTCGATGCCGGCCTGAATGACTGTCACCTGTCCCTGACGTTGAGCAACCTCGCGCGACAGGCGGTTGACCTCCTCCGGATCGAACTTCTCGCCGTAGATCGCTTCTTCGAGCTGCTGTTCGAGCCGGTTCTGCTGCGTTCTCAGGGCGGCGAGCTGATTCCCGACGCGCCGTCGGATGGCCTGAATGGCGGACCTCTGTTCCGCCGTCAGATCGAGCTGGCGCATGATTATCAGGTATGAGGGCGCGCGGCCGAATCCCGGAATGACCAGATTGCGCTCCTCTGGCGTGAAGAATTCGCCCATCCCCTTCGATTGAATCCCGTCAAGGCTGTGGCTGGTCGGCCGCGCGTTGAAGGACTGGCGCGGCGCGGCGGCCGGCTCCTTCTTCTCCTCGGCGACATTCTTCCGGGCGTTCTCGATCTGTCGACGAATGCGGTTCTGACGGCGCTGCTGCAGCGCGCCCTGCGCGGTGACCATCGATTCGACGGCGCTCAGAAGCAGCACCGATGCGATCAGGCCGGCGATCATCCGACGGCACTGAAGCAGATCAAGTTTCGGGATCGACGGCAATCTCATCTCGTGCCTCCCCACGGTTCCTGCGAATCATCCATCGCAAAGAAGGACCTGATCGATGAGTTCTGCCGGTTGGCCTTCTTCATCTCGGATCGGAATCCCGCTTCGAGAGTTTTGATCTTCTGATCATGCTCATCCCTGAGCTGTCTGATCCGCTCTTCCTGACCGGCGTTCATCTCATCCCGCAGGCCGGCCAGTTCGGTCTTGAAACCCGTTTCGAGCCTGACCCGTTCCTTTGCCACGGCATCCCGGACGAGAGTCTCAATTTCAGCCGAAGAGAGCCTGGCTTCGGTCGGCCGGCGGATCAGTTGAGATGCGCCGAAAGTCAATGCGAACAGCGCCAGTGCGGTCGCGACCAGCGCGGCTCCGCGGGCCCAGATCGGGAACATTCCAACCAGCTCAACCAGGACATCCCACTTCCGGCGCGGCGGCTCGAAGGCCGTTTGAGGCGTGAAGCCGACCTGCCAGGATCCAAGATCGTCCCTGACGCGTCCGAAAGCAAGCAGCTCGTCGCTGCACGCTGCGCATCCGGCGAGGTGCTCCTCGAACGAGGCGCTTTCCCCCGGAGAGCTCTCCCCGTATAGATAACCGATCAGGTCTTCCTTGCGCCCGCAGCCGTCTCTGATTTCCAGTTCGTTCTTCATAATATGGTCTCCACTGACGGATCGCCGATCAGATCGCTCCGCGGAACTTCTCGAGCCGGACGCGCATCTGCTGCAGTCCGGTGTAGAGCCGGGATTTGACGGTGCTGACAGGGATCTCGAGGATCTCGGCTATCTCCGCGAACGTCAGATCCTCGTACTCCTTCATGATTATCACCTGTCGCATCTCGCCCGGCAGTGCCTGCAATGCCCGCCTGACATACTGCGCGCACTGGTCCCGGTGCAGGCGATCTGGCATCGGTTCCGCGCTATCGTCGGCGATCTCATATCTTCGGCCGTCCTCGTCCTCCTGGTCGATCGACTGCTCCGTCACCACATTCTGCTTTCTCAGTTTCGTGTGGCAGGCGTTGAGAGCGATCCGATAGAGCCACGAGGAGAACTTCGCGTCACCGCGGAACTTGCGCAGGTTGCGAAAGGCCGCCAGAAAAGTCTCCTGACAGACATCCCGCGCATCCTCGTCCCGGCCGAGCATGCGGTAAGAGAGCCCGTAAATGGGTCGTTCCCATCTCCGAACCAGCAGGCTGAATGTATCCGTTTCACCGGCGAGTGTGCGCTCGATGATCTGATCATCGCTGAGTTCCATATCAGAATCAGATCCGTCTTTCCCTCGTCGTTGGGCCACCCGCTGTTCGGCGCGGCCGATGTTGATTCATGCGGCGAATCCAGTCAACGGTTATTTAGACGCACGGGGTAGTGATCCGGACGGAAAAATTTTCCCCCTGTTGCTAAAAAAAAATCAGACGCCAGGGCGCCAGGAGTGCCAAGTTTTATTCGTAAAATGAAGATCCGGATCAAACCAATGTTCGAGTGGCGAGATGGAGGAAGCTTAAGCCATCCCACACTCAATTCTAACTTGGCACTCCTGGCGCCTTGGCGTCTAATTTTTTTCAAAAGTGTCAGCGGTAACTTTTTTGCAAACTGCTGAAA
>CALBSU010000578.1 GCA_937967285.1 uncultured Acidobacteriota bacterium | reverse complement strand
TCACCTTGACCGGTTCGGTCGTATGGAAGAGCGGCGCCTTGCATTTGCCGCAGACCGGCCTCAGGTTCTGACTGAGCGCTTCTTCCGACAGGCGGTTAGTCGCTCCACAGACTGCGCAACGTACCAGATGAGCCACGGTTCCTCCAGTTCAATATTTTTCAGAACGGTGAATACATAGTTTTTTTGAATTTAAACGCAGAGGCGCAGAGGGAGCAGAGATTGATATTTTAGATATTCATTTCCGGAGTCTCACCCAATGGGCGTATAACGAACATTACCCTGCACAAAAATCTCTGTCTCCTCTGCGTCTCTGCGTCAAATAATATCAAGATTCAGGTTACACGCTACTGAGATGAAACTTCCCCATTTTTGCGAATTTTCCCGCATTCAAAGGGCTTAAAGCCGCGTCCGGCATCAGATTCCGCCTCCGTCTGATTAAATGGCAAACCGCATACCTGAATTGACGTTTCGCGCAACGGGCCCGCACGTATGCTATTAAAGCCCATCTCTGGCAGGGATTTTGCTGCATAATCATAACTGAGATGAACAACACGGTGAATAATCCCGTTGAGACAGGGGATGGGCTGCCGGCGGTATTTCGCGCGCGCGGCCTGTCGAAGGTCTATCATCCGGGAGAAGTGCCCGTCTACGCTTTGCAGTCGGTCGATCTGGATCTGTACGAAGGCGAGTTCGTCGTACTGCTCGGTCCGTCGGGAAGCGGCAAATCGACGCTCCTCAACATCCTGGGAGGACTCGACACGCCGACATCGGGCGAGGTCATCTTCAGGGACCACAATCTGGTCGAAGCCGACGATCGCGAACTGACCCGGTTCCGGCGCGAGCACGTCGGTTTCGTCTTTCAGTTCTACAATCTGATCCCGAGTCTGACGGCGCTGGAGAACGTGGAGCTGGTAACGGAGATCTCGGAGAATCCACTCGCTCCGCACGAGGCGCTTCGGATGGTCAGTCTGAGCGAGCGGCTGAATCACTTTCCGGCACAGCTTTCAGGAGGCGAGCAGCAGCGCGTCGCGATTGCGCGCGCGATCGCCAAGCGTCCCGACGTGCTGCTTTGCGACGAACCGACGGGAGCTCTCGACTACGCGACCGGCAAGATGGTGCTCGACGTACTGCAGCATGTAAATCAGGAGATGGGAACGACCACGGCGGTCATCACGCACAACGCCGCGATCGCCGGGATGGCGGACCGGGTGATCAAACTGCGGAGCGGGCGCATCGCAGAGATCAGTCGCAACGAGAGGAAGCTGGCGCCGTCCGATCTGAGCTGGTGAAATGATCAGTCCGCTGAATCGAAAACTTTTCCGCGATCTGCTGCACATGCGCGGCCAGGTGATCGCCGTGGCTCTGGTTGTAGCGTGCGGAGTCTCTTCATTCGTGCTGCTCCGCAACACCTACCGCTCGCTGCTGGCGACCCAGACATCTTATTACTCAGAGTACAGGTTCGCCGACATCTTCGCTCAGGCGAAGAGAGCGCCGGTTGCGATCCTGCCGAGAATCGCCGAGATACCGGGTGTGGCGTTCGTGCAGCCGCGGATCGTCTCGCTGGCGACGCTCGATTTTCCCGGCGTCGAGCAGCCGGCGTCCGGACTGATGATTTCGATTCCGGAAGTCCGCGCGCCGATGCTCAACGATCTGCACATCGTTCGGGGCAGATACATCGAGCCCGGCAAGCGGGACGAGATTCTGATCAGCTCAGCACTGGCCGATCGCAACGGTTTCAAACCGGGCGACGCGATCAGTGCGGTGATCAACGGAAAATGGACGCGGTTGCAGATTGTTGGGACAGCGCTCTCGCCGGAGTTCATCTACGAGATTCGTCCGGGGGATCTCTTCCCCGACAACAAGCATTACGGCGTGATCTGGATCGGCCGCGAGGCGCTCGAAAGCGCCTTCGATATGGATGGAGCGTTCAATGACCTTGCGATCTCGCTCGCGCCGGGCGCCAATCGGCAGAGAGTGATCGATCGTCTGGATGCGATCCTCGAGGACTACGGCGGTCTCGGAGCCTACACCCGGGACGATCAGACATCGAACTATTTCATCACCAACGAGCTGGCCGAGCTCAAGGTGAGCGGGACGATAATCCCCGCGATCTTTCTCGGTGTCACGGCTTTTCTGATCCATCTGGTGCTTTCGAGGCTGGTCCGGACGCAGCGCGACCAGATTGCGGTTCTCAAGGCATTCGGCTACGGAGACGGTGCGATCGGCTGGCACTATCTCAAGCTCGCGCTGCTGGCGGTCAGCGGAGGGACGGCGCTCGGAGCGGCTGTCGGATGGTACTTCGGCCTGCAGTTGACCGAGCTCTACGCCGAGTTCTTCCGGTTTCCGGTTCTCAGTTACAGGATGGCGCCGGATGTGCTGATCTACTCCGCGCTGATCAGTTTCGGAGCGGCGGCGGTGGGAGCCTGGGTCGCGGTTGAACGGGCGGTTTCGCTTCCGCCGGCCGAAGCGATGCGCCCGGAATCTCCTGCGAATTATCGCGCCAGCATTCCGGAGAGGCTCGGACTGAAGGAGGCATTGCCGCTTTCGATCCGGATAATTTCGCGCAACCTGGAACGGAATCCGGTCAAGGCGGCGCTGACGATTCTCGGGATCGCGCTCTCGGTCTCGCTGCTGATCGTCGGCTTCTATTTCTTCGATGCGATCGACCAGATCATCGAGATCCAGTTCCGGACCACTTTCCGCGAGGACGCCAACGTGATCTTCAACGAACCGAGGCCGGCGCGGACGAGGTTCGAGGTGATGAGCCTGCCGGGAGTGATGAAGGTCGAACCGTACCGGACGGTTCCGGTCAGGCTGCGAAACGGGCACCGTTCGAGGAGGACGGCTCTGCTCGGGATCGATCCTGACGGCGAGCTTCAGCGGATCGTCGACAGT
>CALBSU010000577.1 GCA_937967285.1 uncultured Acidobacteriota bacterium | reverse complement strand
TTCAAGAAGTTCGTCCGCGAGAACCCGTCCGAGGTCAACTTCTGGCTCGGCGCGTGGTGCGAGATGCTCCCGCGCAGCGAGAATCGCGTCGTCGTCTCGAAGGACAAGGTCGATGCCTGGGGCATCCCGGTGCTGCACATCGAATGCACGCACGGCGACAACGAGAAGGCGATGGCTCTGGACGCCCTCGAAACGATCGGCGAAATGGTCGACGCGGCCGGCTTCCGGACCGTCTCGAAAAGCAGCACGGCCGCGCCTCCGGGCTTCTGCATCCACGAGGTCGGAACCGCCCGCATGGGAGACGATCCGAAGAATTCGGTGCTCAATAAATGGAATCAGGTCTGGGATTCCAGAAACGTTTTCGTCACCGACGGCTCCTGTTTCGTCTCGCAGGGGTGCCAGAACCCGACGCTGACGATGATGGCCATCACCGCCCGCGCCTGCGACTACCTTGCCGATGAGTTGAAACGCGGCAACCTCTAGCCGCAGAGATGTTACGCTTCGACTCCACCTGCAACACCAGAGGAGGTGTCATGAAAAAGACCGGCCTTTTGCTTACCGTCGCGTTGCTGGCTGCGGCGCCTGTCTTCGGACAGGCCCCCGTGTCTCAAACTCCCGATCAAAAGCAGTCCGAGGCGCACGCGAAGGAGGTCCTGTCTCAGATCAGGAATGCGCTCGGCGGCGAGGAGAACTTCTCCCGCATCACGAGCCTCTCGATCGAAGCCAAAAGCCATCACCGCCAGCGCAACGGCGAAACGACCGGCGATCTGAAGATCGAATATCTGGCTCCGGACAAATTCCAGAAGACGGAGCGGACCTCTCCGCGGCCGGCCGAGTATCTGACGCTCAAGCAGACGGTCAACGGCCCGACTGTCTGGTTCGACAGAAGCCTCAGAAGGCCCTCCGGCACCGACGACGGAAGCAACGAATTCACGGTCAGGACCCCGGGCAGGAGCTCAGCGATCCCGGCCGGAAACACCGGCATCCGGAGCACCACGACCACCTCCAACTCGACGATCAGAAACGAGATGCCCGGCGATCGCGGGCAGGAGCGGACCGCCCTCGGAATGCGCATCCCCGGCCCGGACGGCCAGGAACGCGACAACGACATCGAACGCCTGCAGCGCGCCCGAGAGGCCTCGGCGACCCGGCAGCCGACATCGAACAGACCTCCCGGAATGGACATCCCCGACGTCAAATCGGCCATGGAGCAGCAGGTCCGCAACGAATCGACATGCCTGATCAACACGCTTCTGCCGGGTTTTGCCGGCGCCGGAGAGCTGCGCTATTCATATTTCGGCGAGGTCAGCACGGATAACGGCAAGGTCCATGCCATCGATATCTCCGGGCCGCACTCATTCGCCGGACGGCTTTTCGTCGATCAGGCGACGCTCCATCCCGTCCTTTTCAATTACCGCGAATACCGGTATCGCAACGCGGGATACGTCGTCTCCGCCGACGGCAAAACGGCCGGGGACCAGCAGGGTGACGCCGAGATCATTGCCGTTCAGGTCTTCTTCTCCGATTACCGGAAGATCGAAGGCATCGAACTCCCCCACAAGATCCTCAGACTGATCAACGGAACGCCGGTCGAGAACTGGGAGATCGAAAAATACAAGCTCAATCAGAACATCAAAGCCAGGAAATTCGAGAAATGAAAATATCCTTCCAATCTATCTCTTTCGCTTTGCTATTAATAATGATGACCGGAACAGCTTCGGCCCAGGCGACGACCTCCGTCCAGCTCGGCTACGGCCCCGAGGAGAAGGTCCTCATGGTTCACGCCGACGACGTCGGCATGTCCCATTCGGTCAATGTCGCCACGATTGAAGCATTCAAAAAGGGGATGGTCACTTCAGGCTCGATCATGGTTCCCTGCCCCTGGTTCCCTGAGATCGCGGCCTATGCCCGCGAGCATCCCGAACTCGACCTCGGACTCCACCTGACGCTGACCAGCGAATGGAAATACCTCCGCTGGCGCCCGGTTGCGCCGCCCGAAAAGGTCAAGGGCCTGCTCGATGAGGAAGGTTACATGTGGCGCTCAGAGCGCCAGACGGCCATGAAGGCGACTCCGCAGGAGATCGAGACCGAACTCCGCGCCCAGATCGACCGGGCGCTCGCCTTCGGCATCAAACCGACTCACCTCGACACGCACATGGGCACGCTCTACACCCGCAAGGATTACTTCGAGGTCTACACCCGCCTCGGCAAGGAGTACGGCATCCCCGTCATGGTCATGCGCCCGACACCCGAAGCCATCGCCTACGGCAAGGCCACCGGCTCCCCGATCACCGAAGACGTCCTGAGAGGCGTTCAGGCCGACGGCTTCGCCATGCTCGATTACCTGGTCACGGGCGTTCAGGGCAGAACTTTCGCGGAGCGCAAAAAGGCCTACCACGACTTTCTGCGCAACCTCAAACCCGGCGTCACCATGCTCATCGTCCACCTCGGCATGGATGACCCGGAACTCAGGGCCGTCACCGGCTCATGGCAGCAACGCCACGCAGACTTCCTCTCCTTCACCGATCCGGAAACCGAAGCGCTCATCAAACAACTCGGCATCAAACTCACTACCTGGCGCGAGATGAGCAAAGTCGCCTGGAAGAAATAATCTGGAGTGCGGAGCGCGTGCGCTCCGCTTTCTGCACAGAAATCTCAGAAATAAGAAAGCGGAGCGCACGCGCTCCGCACTCCATAATTTTTCCCTTGACTCTATAGTCAACTACAGAGTTTAGAATACAAACAATGAAAGGAGGGGAAGATGCTGAAGATCGGCGAGGTAGCGCGGCGGACGGGGATCGGGATAGAGACGCTGCGTTTTTACGAGCGGAGCGGATTGCTGAAGCCGCCCGCTAGGACGATGAGCGGTTACAGGGTCTACGACGATGAAGCGATTGAGAGGCTGGATTTCATCAAGCGGGCGCAGACGCTGGGCTTCACGCTCGACGAGATCAGGCAGATCATCAATGAGAGTGCCGGCGGGGTGAGTCCCTGCGCGGATGTCCGGAGCATTATGAAGAGGCGGCTGAAGGAGCTCGATGAGCGAATGGCGGTCATGAAGAGATATCGTGACGAGCTGGCGGAGATGCTGATCGAATGGGAGAAGCAGGGAGACGTACCCGGTCACATCTGCGGGCTGATCGAAAACGCGAGGATTGAGGCGGCTCCGATTGCCGGCAATCTGATGAGGAGAGGGAGGAAGAGATGAAGAAGCACATCGATCCGGTCTGCGGGATGACGGTCGATCCAGAGAGGTCCGCGGGCAGTTACGAGCATGGCGGCGAGACGTACTATTTCTGCAATCCGGGCTGCCTCGACAAGTTCAGCCGGAATCCTGAGTTCTACCTCGCAAACGGGCCGCAGGGCATGGGGCAGATGGTCCAGCTTGGGGGCAAATCGAAATCACTGCCGGTGATGACGATGCCGGCCGCGAAGGCCGGCGCCGAAACGGACCCTGTCTGCGGGATGACGGTCGATCCGGCGACGGCTGCGGGAAAGCATGAACACAAGGGCAAAACCTATTATTTCTGCTGCGCGCATTGTCTGGAGAAGTTCTCGCGCGACCCTGAGGCTGTGCTCAATCCGAAACCGCAGCCCGCACAGCCGGTCGATGTCGAGTACACCTGTCCGATGGATCCCGAGGTCGTGCAGATCGGGCCGGGAGCCTGTCCGAAGTGCGGGATGGCGCTCGAGCCGAAAAACCCTGTCCTGCAGGCGACAAAAACCGAATATGTCTGTCCGATGCACCCGGAGATCGTGCGGGACGAGCCCGGAGCGTGCCCGATCTGCGGAATGGCGCTGGAACCGCGCGTGGTCGAGCTGGAAGAGCAGGAGAACCCGGAACTGAAGGACATGAAGCGGCGGTTCCTGATCGGTCTGGCGCTGACGATACCCGTTTTTCTGATTGCGATGTCGGAGATGATTCCGGGGCAGCCTCTGCAGCATGCAATATCGCACCGAATTCTGTCGGCGATCCAGTTCGCGCTCTCGACGCCGGTCGTGCTCTGGTGCGGATGGCCGTTCTTCCAGCGCGGCTGGGCGTCGATCGTCAACCGCAGTCCGAACATGTTCACGCTGATCGCGATCGGCACCGGTACGGCCTGGATCTACAGCGTGATCGCGGCGTTCCTGCCCGGAATCTTCCCGGATTCGTTCCGCGGACACGGCGGCGGAGTGGCCGTCTATTTTGAGGCCGCGGCAGTGATCACGGTGCTTGTCCTGCTCGGCCAGGTGCTCGAACTGCGGGCGCGCAGCCGGACCAGCAGCGCGATCAAAATGCTGCTCGGACTGGCGCCGAAGACCGCCCGAATTGTCCGCCCGGACGGCCGCGAAGAGGACATTCCGCTCGACAAGGTCGTGCCCGGCGACCTGCTCAGGGTGCGCCCCGGAGAGAAGGTCCCCGTCGACGGCGCTCTGACCGAAGGAACCAGTTCGGTCGACGAATCGATGGTCACCGGAGAGCCGATCCCTGTCGAGAAGACCGCCGGAAGCGGAGTCACCGGCGGGACAGTCAACGGAACCGGATCGTTCGTCATGCGCGCCGAGCGCGTGGGATCCGACACGCTGCTCGCGCGGATCGTTCAGATGGTCAGCGAGGCTCAGCGCAGCCGCGCCCCGATCCAGCGCCTTGCCGATCTGGTCTCGGCCTGGTTCGTGCCGCTGGTCGTCGTCGTCTCGATCGTCACCTTCATCATCTGGAGCCTGGTCGGCCCTGAGCCGCGCTTCGTCTATGCGCTGGTCAACGCCGTCGCCGTCCTGATCATCGCCTGCCCGTGCGCCCTCGGACTGGCCACGCCGATGTCCGTCATGGTCGGCACCGGCCGCGGAGCCACCGCCGGCGTCCTGATCCGCAACGCTGAGGCGCTCGAAACCCTCGAAAAGGTCGACACATTGGTCGTCGACAAGACCGGCACGCTGACCGAAGGACGCCCCAGAGTCGTCTCACTCGTCCCCGCCGACGGCTTCGACGAAAATTCGCTGATGCACTTTGCCGCCGGCCTCGAGCGAGCCAGCGAACACCCGCTGGCAGCCAGCATCGTCGATCACGCCGAAAAGCTCGGCATCTCCGTCCCGACGGCTCAGGATTTCGCATCCGTCACGGGACAGGGCGTGACCGGCACCGTCGACCGCCGCAAAGTCGCAATCGGAAACCGCAAAATGATGGAGACTTCAGGCGTCAGCGTCCCCGACGGGATGGTCGAAACGGCCGAAAAACTTCGCGGAAAAGGCCGGACCGTCATGTTCCTGGCCGTCGACGGGACCGTCGCAGGACTGCTCGGCGTCGCCGATCCGATAAAAAAATCGGCCGCCGAGACCATTCGACAGCTTCGTGATGAGAATCTGCGGCTGGTCATGCTGACCGGAGATAACCGGACGACGGCTCACGCTGTCGCCCGCGAACTCGGCATCGACGAGGTCATGGCCGAAGTCCTCCCCGAGGACAAGACGCGCGTCGTCAGCCAACTGCAGTCGGAAGGCCGCGTCGTCGCAATGGCCGGCGACGGCATCAACGACGCGCCCGCTCTCGCTCAGGCTCACGTCGGCATCGCCATGGGCACCGGAACCGACGTCGCGATGGAGAGCGCCGGCATCACCCTGGTCAAGGGCGATCTGAACGGCATCCTGCGCGCACGCCGCCTGAGCCGCGCGACCATGAAGAACATCCGCCAGAACCTGTTCTTCGCCTTCGTCTACAACGCACTGGGAGTACCGATCGCCGCCGGAGCGCTCTACCCCGTCTTCGGCCTGCTGCTCAGCCCGATGATCGCCAGCGCCGCCATGACCTTCAGCTCCGTCTCGGTCATCAGCAATGCGCTCAGGCTGAGAAGAACCGTACTTTGAGGAGGCTTTGATCCATGAAGGGACACGAAGATAACTCAAGAAGATCATCCACAAAGTGCACAAAGGTTCACAAAGAGGTCAAGCCCTCCGGTGTGTCACTTTCAGACTTTGTTGGCAGGACTGATCTCTTTGTGCTCCTTTGTGCCCTTTGTGGATGATCTTTCGTGTCATCTTCGAGTCCCTTCGTGGATAAAAAGAGAGAATCATCCACAAAGGTCACGAAGCAGCACAAAGGCGATCAATTCCCTTTGTGATCCTTTGTGGATGATCTTCTTGAGTTATCTTCGTATCTTTTGTGGATGATCTTTCGCGCTATCTTCGTGTCCCTTCGTGGATAAGAGACTCATCCAGATCGAACCACGCCTCGGCTGCGAGAATTGCGGCGCGGCGGGAGCCCGTCGTTACCTCGCCTTCTCCTTCGAGGATCGAACCCGCATCGATCGCGAACATATCCTCTGCGTCCGCTGCGCCCGCTCGCAGAGAAAAGCGTTTCAGTCTCAGCCGGCCGGAGGCATCACGCGCCGCGAACTGATCGAACGGCTGGACGCCTTCTTCAGGGCGAGCGGCGTCTTCGAGGTCTGCGGCCGCTGCCACGCGCAGGGGACCGGCTGCTGCCCTCCGTCCTGCCGCGTCATGGGCGATGCCGGCTGCGATCCGGATAACCGATACGGCAAGACGGTCTTCTGCTCGGCGTTCGTCTGCAGCGCGCTGCTCAACGCGATCTCCGAGGTCGATCCCGAGATCGGGCGCGAGCTGAAATGGGTCAAACGCGAGCTCGGCCCTCCGGAATTTCATATCTTCGAGATGATCACCCGAGCCCCGGCCGGGATG
>CALBSU010000576.1 GCA_937967285.1 uncultured Acidobacteriota bacterium | reverse complement strand
GAACTTCGCTGTAGAGCTTCTCGATCCGTTCGGGGCGATATCGATCCGGCGGCATGCCGACAAAGACGCAGGCCAGCCCGTCATTGGTCGGCAGCGCGCCGGATGCGGTATTCAGGGCATACTGCCAGTGAGTCCCGTCGAGTTCGATTCCGCGCCAATAACCGTAGATGAAAGCCGCCGGGTGAAGCCCCTGACGAAGGATTTCGGCTCCGACCGATTTCGCCATCGAGGAGCGCGCCCCGTCTGCGCCGATCACGATATCGGCCTCCACACGATGATGATGGCCGTCACGGTCCCTGATTTCGACTCCTGCAACCCGGCCGGAACCGTCGCGCAACAGTTCGGTCATTATCGTCCGGTGAAGAACAGTCGCGCCGGCTTCCCTCGCCGCGGCTGCCAGAGCCGCATCGAGCACGGTCCGCCGGGGAGCGATCAGCGAATCGATCCCGTCGCGTTCCCTGATATCGACCGGTATCTTTTCTGCTCCGTAATGAAATGTGGTTCGCCTGATCTTCGGCGTACCGGCCGCCAGCAGCCGGTCGAGCACGCCCCACCGATCGAGCAGCATGACTCCGGCTCGCATCATGGCGTGCGTCGAGAGCGTATCGCTTCCCTCCGCGCTGCCGTCGATCGCCAGCACTCGCATACCTCCCCTGGCCAGCAGCATCGCAGTGGCGGCGCCCGCGACCCGCGCGCCGATAACTATTGCGTCGTATCGAGGTCGAATATCGTTACTGCCTCTCATTTTTCTCCCTCCTTCTCCATTCAATCATTCAGGCGACTGCCCTGTAGCGTCCCGACAGCCTTTTAACAAGATGATCGGCCAGTTCGGCGGCATCCGCGCCGACGCCGTCGATGAAGCTCGAGTTGCGTCGCCGCTGGAACCTGAGACCCAGAGCGTAGAGTCCCGCCGCCGGCGTGATGCCGCCGTTATTGATCAGTTCCCCGCCTGCATCCAGAACCGGAACCTTGAGCCACGAGTAATCCCTTCTGAATCCCGTCGCCCAGAGCACCGTGGCGATTCCCTCATCGCTCAGTTTCAACATCTCCGGCGCCGCCGGGACCGCAACGGGCATCGGACGCTTCTCAGCCGGATACAGATCGCCGATATTCGACCTGGCGATGAAACCGTCGATGCGATCGAGCTGGGCATGCATCTTGGATTCCGCGCGCCCGATCGTGGTCGTCAGGTCATCGGCGAAATAGAGGCCTGACCGGTCGCTGCCGATCGCTCGTCCGACGATCCGGACGCCCATCTCACGCAGGGTGTTCAGGTCGATCGACCGGTGGTCATCGCTGCCCGTCAGCTGCATCGACGGCTGGCGACGCGAAGCCTCGATGTCCCAGACATCGCTCGCGGTCTGGGTCGTGATGCCCATCGCGTCATACCAGGCCATGATGTCCCGGCCGCGATAACTGCGCGGCAACCGGATGTGCCGACCGACCGAGAGCGTGACCGGCCTGCCCGACCGGGCGATCTCAGCCGCCAGTTGGACCCCGGTCGCCGAGGCGCCGACAACCAGCACGCCCCCGTCCGGCAGTTGGTCCGCGTTCCGGTACCGGGTCGTCACGATCTGAATTATCCGCTTCGAGAGCCCTCCGGCCATCGCCGGAACGTGCGGGCTGTCGCAGAAGCCCGTCGCCAGCACGACATTGGCGGAGCGCCAGTCTCCGGAATCGGTTCTGACGATGTAGCCGTCACTCGTCTGCTCGACATCGGTCACTGTGATCCCTGTCAGAACCGGCGCATTGAATGATCGCGCATATCCCGAGAGATATTCGATCACCTCGGATTTGTTCATAAAGCCGTCCCGATCGGGTCCCCGGTAAGACCATCCCGGCAACCTGCTCTGCCAGCGCGGCGTGAGCAGCCTGAGCGAATCCCAGCGCTGGCTCCTCCATCTTTCCGCCACCCTGCCACGTTCGAGGATGACGTGATCGACTCCGCGTTCGCCGAGACACCGACTCATCGCCAGGCCCGCCTGTCCGCCGCCGATGATGATTGTGTTGATCCGTTTCATGACTCCACCAATGACAAGACCGGCCCGGTCTTGCGACGAGGCCGGTCTGTCGTTTTGCGTCTCTCTCAGGCCGTCGTCACGGTCATCGTGACCGGGACGCCGCTGGTCAGCACGTCATAGACTGCCGAACGGTTGCGCGACTGCTCGACGATCTGCTCGAGCTTCTCGGCCGGAGCGTCGCCCTTGATCCTGAAATTGACTCGAATGCCCTGGTATCCGTTCCGAACCTTGTCGGAGATCCCCAGGATGCCCCGCAGGTCGATGTCTCCCTCGACGGTCGATTCGACCTCCTCGAGCTTGACGCCCCGCGCGGCCGCGATGTTGCCGATGCCCGCCGTCAGACAGGCAGCCAGCCCGACCAGCAGAAATTCGATCGGCGTCGGCCCCTTGTCCTCGCCCACCAGCACCGTCGGATGATCGGCGTCGAAGACGAATTCCGTCTTGTGAGCCTGCTCGGACCCGGCGCCGTAGAACGACTGGATGCTCGTTCGACTGTGCGTCCCGGTCTTCCAGCTGCTCTGCGCACGGAACTGAAACTTCGCCAGTTCCGGCTGTCCCGCGACGGCGTTGATCGTCGCAAAGAGCGTCGGCGTATCGACTCCGTTGAGCGGCTCAGGCGTCCTCTTCGTGGTTGTTGACATTGCTTTATCTGCTCCTTTCGTATTCTCGTTGTTCTGACCGGCTCTCATCTCCTCAGACTCCGCAAGCATCTCTTCCAGCGCCTGATATCTCCGGTACAACCTCTCGATTCCTGTTATGTCGATCATGACAACCTCCCTCAGGTTGCTTCGTTTTTGCCTTTCACTGGTATAAGACGGAATCGCCAAACGAAACCGGACACGCCGCGACTATTATTTCCGCCGATACCCGGTCGCCTCGCCTGCGCGCGGTACGCAGGCGTCTCGCCTGCACCACCCCGCCTGCGCGTGTTCTTTGTTTTCCACTGTGGTACCCTTCGCTCAAATCTGAAATCCGGAGAGAACAATGAAAAAGATCTTCCAAATTCTGGCAGTGGCCCTGCTGCTTGCGCTTCCATCTATTTCGGCGGTCCGCCCGCAGAACGTAACCGGCGAGATTACGATCCTCTACACCAACGACTTCCACAGCGCCTTCGATCCGATCCCGGCATACTGGCTTCCGGGCTCGCCGAAGCTGGGCGGAGCGGCGCATCTGACCGGCCTGATCAACCAGATCCGCGCCCGCGAGAAGACGACCTTTCTCTTCGACACCGGAGACATGTTCACCGGGATGTTCTCTTTCCTGACGCGGGGCGAGGCGCTGATGGAGATGATGATGAGCATGCGTTACGACGCCATGGCCATCGGCAACCACGAATTCGATTACGGCTCGATCAATTTCGAGAAACAGATGTACAGGGTCCCGTTTCCCGTTCTCGGCGCCAATATTTTTTATAAAGGAACGAAGCACCGTTTCAGCCGGCCGTACACGATCCTCGAGAAGAACGGGATCAGGCTCGGCGTGATCGGCATCATCGGCCAGGACGCGCGGAGCGTCGCGCTCCCGTCAGGAATCACCAACCTCGACTTCGAGGACCCGATCCCGGTGGTCGCCGAACTGGTGAAGGAGCTCAAGCCGCAGGTCGACCTGATCGTGGTGCTGGCGCATCAGGGCAAGACCGGGCCGATGCAGACCGATGCCGAGGCCCGACCGGAAGTCCAGCGCGACTTCGCGGAAGATATCCGCCTCTGCGGAGCCGTCCCCGGAATCGACGTCTTCGTCGGCGGCCACGCCCATCGCGGCATCGAAAAACCGTATGTCCATCCCGAAACCGGCACGCTGATCGTCCAGACCTACGGCTACGGCACGCGGCTGGGCTATCTCAAACTGAAACTCAGGGACGGGCGGATCGCCTCGCACGAGGGCGAACTGCTCAAGGTATGGACCGACAGGATCGAGCCCGACCTCGAAGTGGCCGCAAAGATCGAAAAGTACAGGAAGATCGTCGCCCCCGAGATCGGCGGGGTTGTCGGAAAAAACACAGGCAGGCTGGTGCGGGATTACAACCGAGAATCGACGCTCGGCAGCTTCGTCGCGGATGTGATCAGGATCAGGGGAGAGGCCGAAGTGGGACTGACCAATGCCGGAGGGCTGAGACACGACCTTCCGCAAGGCGACGTGACCAGAGGCGACGTGCTCGACGCCCTGCCCTTCGTCAACTCACTGGTCGTTGTGGAGATGACCGGCAAACAGCTCCGCGAGGTCATCGAACAGGGCCTGACCCTCGAACGCGGCCTGATCCAGGTCTCCGGATTGACCGGTACTTACGATCTCAAGCGACCGCCCGGCAGCAGACTTCTCGAACTTCGAGTCGGAGCCAACCCCGTCGATCCGAACAGGACCTACCGCGTCGGAACCAACAGCTTCATCGCCGAAGGCGGCGACCTCTACCGGACGTTCCTCGAATGCAGACGACTCTCGACCGGAGCCCTGCTCTCGGATGTGATCATGGATTTCTATCGCGAAAAGGGGAAGATCGACCCGCCTGCAATGAATCGCCTGATTCCGACCGGTAAATGAAAATCATGTGATAACAAGGAAATTTTGGACAGGATTTACAGGATTAATCTGAAGCATACGGAATACAGGGTATCTGCAAATATTGGATTGTACGGAATAAAATGCATCTTAATATCCCTTGAATAATCCTGTAAATCCTGTCCAAAATTTCCTTGTCATCACAGGCTTACAATCAAAGAGGCTTCCCGGATCTCTCCGGGAAGCCTCTTCTCACGATGGTCAACACGTGAGTCTATTCAGTTTTCTATCGCGATCATCGACGTCAACGGTCGATCCTCGTCACGACAAGGGTGATGATATCCCTCGTCGCAGCACGTGCCGCCGCCTCGCGCTCCGTACGTCCCTTGAGGAACTCAAAGCCTGTCGGCATTCCATCAATCCAGACCTGCGACAGGTACGTGCTCACCTCTCCTCCGTTATCTCTGTAGCGATTGAAGATCAAAACGGTCTCTTTCGCCGGCTTGGCGCGTTCGACACGATTGATAAGCCTCGCCGCTCTGTCTCCGGTCTCATACCCGTTGACCATCATGACGGCCGCCGGCATATTGAGTTTATCGACGGTATACACACCAGCTTTCATGAGCGTATCGCCCACGACGAAGTCGAACGGGATATCGCCTTTAACTGCAATCACCTGCGCATTGACCGTAAACGCGGTCATCATCACAAGTGCCGCCACCGCCAGAATAGCCCTGAAATATTTCGCGTTCATAACGCCCCCTTTCCTGATGGCTGATTACATTCTTGATCGTGAATCTCAGGGAACCTTATTTCCCTGCTCTTCGATCTTCGACCTTAAAATACGCCTCACCCGGCGTTTTATCTTTCCCAATAGCAGAAAGATTTGTGAAAAAATCCTGAAAGCGCTTTTTTCATCGGTAACTGCTTATTACTCATCAATTTAAGCTTTCTGATTTTTTAAACGCAGAGGCGCAGAGGGGGCAGAGATTGCCGAGCAAAGCAGAGTTCGTTATCAGCCCAATGGATAAGAATCCGGATATAAATCTCCAAAATGCCAATCTCTGCCCTCTCTGCGCCTCTGCATTTAATAAAATACGCGGCACAGTGATTGCTTTTTGGATTTTAAGAGCCTGAATCAGATTGAATGAACATCGTATTTTATTGAATTAAAAGGCTTTTCAATCCTTAGCCGATTTTCATCTCTACCAGTTCAGGTTCATTGCGAAAATACACGGTGAGGACTGGTTAAACTTACGCAGAGCCCAAAGAGGATGGTGGAGACACATGAAAGCAGCCGAACGAAAGGGACTGCCTGTCAGTTACGAGTTCGGAGATTTCAGACTGGATACGTTGGATCAACTGCTTTTCAGGAATGGCGAAGAGGTTCATTTAACGCCGAAGGCGGTGGATATCCTGTTGGTGCTGTTAAGAAATCACGGACACGTAGTCGAGAAAGATGTTTTGATGCATGAGGTGTGGCCTGACACGATCGTCGAGGAGAACAACCTGACGCGCACGATCAGCACACTCCGCAAGACTATCGATGGAGACCTTGAAGAAGGTTTCATTGAAACGATCCCGAAGAGAGGTTACAGATTCATCGGCGAGGTGAAGGAATCAGGTAAAGAGTACCCGGGTGAAAACACGGGATCAGGACCTGAGATCATCGGCAACCTGCCGGAGCCGGTAGCACCGGTCAGGCAGGGGTTCTTTTCCGGCGTCAACCGTTCCCTGCTGCTGATACTTATGCTGCTCGTGGCCGGTCTGGCGATCTATGCGACCTGGCGGCGGACAGGACCGGCGGCGGACGACTATCTTTTTTCGAACCTCAGGATCTCGCCGGTTTCGGTCACGGAAAGCCCCGACGAATCGACGATAAGTCCCGACGGAAAATACATCGCGTTTTCGAGCCGGGATGAATCAGGATTGAACCGAATCATTCTCAGGCATGTCGACTCCGACACCAGCATTCAGATTCTACCGCCGGTCGATGGCAGTATTCAGGGACTGAGATTTTCATCCGGCGGCGATCATATCTATTTTACATATCGGAAGGACGGCGAGACCGGGATCCTCAACCGTGTCGCAATGACGGGAAACGCTCCGCCGAGCAGGATAATCTCGCTCGGCGAGGGCGGCCCGGCATCGGTTTCACCGGACGGCAGGCAAATCGCATACGTTCGCAGGAACGAAAAGGAGGGGATCGGCTCACTGGTCCTTGCCGGAATAGACGGCGGCCTCGAGCGCGAGATCCTGAGGCGTAACTCGCCGGACCATGTCACGCCGATAAGCGCACCGGCATGGTCTCAGGATGGCCGGTCTGTCGCCTGCGTGACCGGAAGCGATGGTCCGGATGACCGTTTGAAGGCTGTCATAGTCGACGCAAAATCGGCAAAGATCGCGGGCGAATACCTGCTGCCGTGGGCTTCGGTCGAGCAGATCGAATGGATGGGAGCGCGCGGGCTGATCTTCCTGGCCGATGAAACCAATGACGAGGTGCGCAACCAGCTCTGGTTCCTGTCAATTCCGGACGGGGATCTGAGCCGCATCACTCACGACCTGAACGACTACTCCGATTTCGGGATCACCGGCGATCTCGGATCGATAGCGACCGTGCAGAGTAACATCATCTCCGATATCTGGCTCGTCCCGGTTCAGGAGAGCGGCCTGATCAGAAAAGCCAGTTCATACAAGGACAGGCGCGAAGGCTATCACGGACTTGACTGGACCCCGGACGGAAGGATCGTTTTCTCCGCATTTGACAAGGGCGCCGAACATCTCTGGATCATGAACCCGGACGGGACTCGCCGGTCGCGGCTGACCGACCGGTTCATATCTGAATCGAACCAGCACTTTCCCCGTGTTTCGCCTGACGGAAGCCAGATCGTCTATGTCTGCGAACAGCGCGGCCGGACGACAATCTGGCGGATGAGCATCAACGGCGACAACCTGAAGCAGTTGACCGAAGGCCCGCATGACCTTGATCCGCAATTCTCCTTCGATGGTGAGTGGGTGATCTTCACCCGCCTCCAATCCGGGAAGATGACTCTCTGGAAGGCTCCCGCGACCGGCGGAGAAGCCCGACAGATATCCGAACATGAAACGCATTCGCCGGCGCTCGCACCCGACAAGGGGCTGATCGCCTGCGCATGGGCCCTCGCGGGCGTTCCCGACCGCCTGGCTGTGATCGACATCGATGGTGTGCAGGCGCCGCGGGTTTTCGAGATCCCGTTTCCGGTACAGCCTTCCCTTGTGAGATGGATGCCGGACGGGAGCGCGATCTCGTTCAACAGGACCAGCAACGGCATTGCAAATATCTGGAGACTGAACCTGAACGGCGAACGCCCTGTTCAGATCACCGACCTCAGTTTCGACAATATCGCTTCCTTCGCCTGGTCTCGTGATGGAAAGAGGCTTGCCATCGCACGGGCGCACGAGCTTAAAGAACTGGTCATCATCAGCGGCCTCAACTGACCACGAGGAGTTCATATGAACACCACATCTTCATGCCGGATTATATCGAGACGATCCGGTTCATACGCGGTTTTGCTGCTGATCCTGATATCTTCATTCACGATCATCCGGGGGCAGCAGGCAGACTGCCAGCAAAAGGATCTCGATAAACTGAATATCAGCGAACTGATACAGGACGCCGAACGCAACGGCGCGAGCATGCATCAGAGACTCCCCGAATACACATACATTCAGAAACGGATCACTCGTGAGTACGGGGAGAATCACAAACTGACGGTCCGGATCAGGGAATACGAAGCATTTCCGACTCAGGTGAACGGCCGCCACAGGCATATCCTGAGCCTGATCGGCAGGGATGGCGTGCCTGTTCCCGGGGATCAGATAGAAAGGAACAGACTCTCCGCCGCCAAGGAGATGGAACAGGCCGAACGGGGCCAGATCCCGGCGCCTGAAGCCCATGAGGCGTCGAATCCTGTCCAGTACGTGACGGCAGGCATCGGCATCGGGTCCGACGGGACCGGCATCTGGCTGAGCGCGTCGCAGTTCCTTCACCACTGTCGATTCAGCAATCCGCGAAGGACTGAGATTGATGGTCGCGAAATGATCATGCTCGATATGCACTCGTGTCGCGTCAGTCCCCGGACGCTCCGTGAGGATTACCTTGAAAAGATCGCCGGGACGGTCTGGATAGATGAAGCGGACAGGGTTGCAGTTCGATTCGCAGCCTGGCCCGCCCTCTCAACAGGCTCTACGGCGGAAGAGGTGATCGCCTACGAGCAGCGGCGTCTCAACACAGGGATCTGGGTCCCGGGACGAATTCGACTCAACGGCCTCGGGCGAGCCGAGATCTTCAACGGAGTCGACAAGGATATCACCTTCGAATTCAGTGGCTATCAGCGCTTCAGCACGGAGATCACGGAGCCTGATATCATCGCCCCTAAAAAGAAGCCGATACCTCCGCAATGATCTTGAGCATGTAAAAGAAAAGTAACAGCTCAGTCCGTGGAGGAGAGAGCAGTTACAAAGAAAAAACGCCCGGACCGAGCAATCGAACGCTCAATCCGGGCGATTCTATTTCAGTTTCCGGGAGTCTATTTGATGCTGACCGGCTCCTCGGACTTGATCTCGATGTTGTTGCTCGAGAGCGTCGTCGCAATGACGCGCTGCAGTTCGGCGACCGATTTGTTGTAGTCCGCCAGCGCCCTCAGCTCTGTGCCCTGAGCCTGAGCCA
>CALBSU010000575.1 GCA_937967285.1 uncultured Acidobacteriota bacterium | reverse complement strand
ACTTCTTCCCGTCGGGCGAGACGCCGATGCCCCACGGGCGCGTGCCGACCTCGAAAGAGGCGACGGACTCGTTGGTCGCGGTGTCGATCACGAAGACCTTCCTGCCGCGCCCCGTGCTGACGTAAAGATGTTTCGAGTCGAGCGAAAGGACGAGCCCCATCGGCTTGATGACTCCGGCTTCGCCGAGGCGGATCTCGCCGGTCTTCTGATTTGAGACTGCGTCAAAGATGACGACAGTCCCGTCGTTCTCTGCGTTGACGTAACCACGGCTCCCATCGGGCATAAAAACGATGTTGCGTGGCCGGCGGCCGACCTTGAAGGTAGTGATCAGTTTGCGCGTTTTAACATCGATGACGGCGATGGAGCCTTCGGATTCGGATGTGACGTATGCTCGGGAGCCGTCGGGCGAGAGCCTGACGCCTTCCGGTTCCTCGCCAAGGCCGCCGATGGTATCGGTCACCTTTCCGGAAGCGATATCGATGAAGCTGGCCGCTGAGATATCCTCGTTCGAGACGACGATAAAACTGCCGTCGCTGGCGATGTCGAAGTTTTCCGGATCGGAACCTCCCTGTATGACGCGGAGGAGCTTATTCGTCTCGACATCGAAGACGCCGATGCCGTCGGCGCTCTTGTCGGGCGGAGGGAGCGTGCTTTCATCGACGCCGGGGGGCGCGGCGGGCGAGCCGCTCAGCGCGACATAGATAGTCTTACCGTCCGGGCTGGCATGGATTCCGCGCGGGCGCTTGCCCAGCGGCACGGTCGCGATGACCTCGTCGGTCGTTCCGTCGATGATAGTCATGTCGCCCGACGATTCGTTGGTGACGTAGACGCGATACCCCGTCTTCCATTCCGGCATCGGAGTGGAAGCGGGCGCGGTCGCCGGTTCTTTCGAGCATGCCGCCGCAAACAGACAGCAGACGGCGATCAACCAAATCAGCTTCTTCATAAACCTCATTCTCCACTGAATTCAAAAACGGCATCGATGCGGCCGGACGGATCGAGGGTGATCTGTTTCTCCTGCCGGCCGAGAGTCTCGTGCCAGACCTCGATCGTGTAATTCCCCGGCGGCACGTCCTTCAATTGAAACTGCCCGTCCGCACCGGTGACGGCGAAGTACGGATGATCGACCACTCCGACCCAGGCTCGCATCCAGTTATGGATGTTGCATTTTATGCGGATCATGACCTCGGTTGTCGCGAACTTCCGGGTCAGCGGCTCGGCTCCGGGCGCCTGGCTCTGATTCCACTCGCGATTGGTCTCGGCCAGCGGGTGGATGTTGTGAGTCACCGGATCGGAGTTGAGGACCTTGAAGACCTGCCCGACCTGCACTCCCATCACGCGCGGCCCGAACCAGCAGCCGCGCTGATCGATGATCACTGGCTCTGATGGCGGCTCGAACTTCCTGCCTTCGAGTCCGGACTTGATCCAGACGAAGGCATTGGCCAGCGATCCGTCGGCAGAGACTGAAACGGGATCGTCGAATACTTTCTGCCCGTGGAGTTTCGCGCATTGAGGATCCTGGTCCATGTCGATCGGCTTCGGAGCAGGCTTCTTGCCGGCGAATGTGACTTTTCCACCGATCGTGCCGGATGTCGCCGGATCCGGCCTGAAGAAGGACTGTTCGGGCGGCGAATCTTTTCCACTCCCGCCGCAGGCAGCGATAATTATCAGCAGGCCGGCGGAGAGGATCGTGATTGAACCGCGAAATGTAATTCCCATTCGAAGTCACTCCGCCTTCGGCAATTCCCCTGTCAGGGATTCGAGGAAAGCGATCAGGTCAGCACGGTCGCGCGCAGAGAGTCCGATCGGACGAATTTCCGGATCGAGCTGCGGATTGGAGTTGCCGCCGCCGATGTAGAAAGCAATCACATCATCGAGCGTCTTGAGACTTCCGTCATGCATATACGGCGCGGTTTTGGCGACATTGCGCAGGCTCGGAGTGCGAAACGCTCCCCTGTCCTTATCGATTCCGGTCTGCGCGAATCGCCCCAGGTCGGTCAGTTCGCCGCTCGAATTCATGCCTGCGCCGACGTTGTGAAATACACCGTCGGTGAAGAGCGCGTAGGATTCGCCGATCGTGTGGCAGGTCGCGCAGTTCCCTTTCCCCTTGAAGATCTCGAGGCCGCGGATCGCCGCTTGATCGAGCGCCGACTTGTCGCCTCGGTACTGATATCTGTCGAACGGCGAGTTCCCGCTGAGCATGGTGCGTTCGAATGCGGCGATCGCCCTCAGCACTCGGCCCATTGTGATCGGTCCGGGTCCGTATGCCTTCTCGAACTGCGCTCGGTAAGTGGCATCGC
>CALBSU010000574.1 GCA_937967285.1 uncultured Acidobacteriota bacterium | reverse complement strand
CCGTGACCATCATCGGATGCCTGGTGGAAGACCTCGTCCTGCTGCCGGCGCGGCTGACTTCGCCGGTCTTCCGGGCGCACTAGGCTTAAAACCTATAAAGCGTAAAGCAGGGATTAAACGCCAAGCCGCCAAGTTGGCCAAGGAGGTATTCAGGGGCAGGAAGGACCGGATTTAACCATTGTTCGATCGGCGATATTGAGGGAAGTTATACAATCCCATCGTTAATCCCCCCTTGGCCATCTTGGCGGCTTGGCGTTTAATCCTGATTGCCGTCCCACATTCACGGTGCGGATGAAGTGACCTCCCAGGCGGAGCGGTCGCGGAGCAGGTTTGAGAGGAGCATGGTGTGAAGTCCGTGGCCGGATCTCGACGCCGTCACGTGACCGAGAATCGGCTGGCCGCACAGCGCGAGGTCCCCGATTATGTCGAGGATCTTGTGTCTTACGAACTCGTCAGTGAAGCGCAGCGGCTCTTCGTTGAGGATCCCCTCGGCCGTCAGAGCTATCGCGTTATCGAGCGATCCGCCGCGGGCCAGCCCGTTCTTCCTCAGCATCTCCAGCTCTTCGACGAAGCCGAATGTGCGAGCCGGCGCGATCTCGCGGGCGTAATCATCCTGCGGGAACCTGATTTCGCGTCGCTGCACTCCGATCATCGGATGATTGAAGTCGATCTCGCAGCTGATCTCGAAAGAATCCGACGGTTCGATCGACATGAAACGGTTCTTCTCGCTCACCTCGATCCGCTTGAGCACTCTCAGGTATGCGCGCGGCGCCTCGAGCTGCACGATCCCCGCCTCATCGATCAGTTCGACCCACTGCCTGCTGCTCCCGTCCAGAATCGGCACCTCCAGCGAATCGACCTCGATTATCGCATTGTCCACTCCGCATCCGAGCAGGGCCGACAGCAGATGCTCGACAGTCGAAATCATGACGCCCGATTTCATCAGCGTCGTCGCATAACTGACATGCGATACGTACTGGGGCGTCGCCTCGATCTCGAAGTCGTTCAGGTCCGTTCGACGAAAGAGGTATCCCGTATATGCCGGCGCCGGCCGTACAGTCACCCTGACCGGCGAGTTCGAATGCAGCCCGACCCCGCTCGCTTCGACCGCCTTACCGATCGTCGTTTGATTGCTCAATCAATTATTCCTCTCTCGACTCGCATAAAAAAAAGATGAACATTGTTGCAGCAATTTTCGATCCATAAATCCCGATTTGGAGGTGTTCGGCAAGTTGTTTATTTTGAACTGTTTAGCTTGTCGCTTTTGAGGCTGTCGAATGCCTTTGTCGCGTTCCGGCAACAGGGCGGCGCAGCAGTTGTGGTTTTGATGAGAGTCGTGCGGCAAAAGAAAAGGCTGCCCGGTCGGCAGCCTTTTCAGGATGGATGTTATTGAAAGTTTCGCAATCAATCGTAGCTGCGACGGAACTTCTTCCGGTTACGCTTGCGGGCGAGCGCCGATTTCATGCGGCGCTTTTCTCCCGGAGGAACGTAGAAGGCGTGGCGCTTGACTTCGCGGATGATGTCCTCCTGCTGAACCTTGCGTTTGAACCTGCGAAGCGCGCTTTCGAGCGATTCATTATCGCCCAGTCTGACTTCTGCCAATTTGTCTTCACCTGCCTTTCTACGTCGTGGAATGATTCGCCGGTAAAAAGCGAACCGATAGAATAAGCTCTGACCCGGGGGGGCTGTCAAGTGGCCGAAGCGCGTCAATTCGTATTGCACTTGCCGCCCTGCGGGCTGAAGATCGTTCCCCAGGCCTTGAAGCAGAGTTCGCCCGTGAATGAAGCCGGCACAGAGGTCGAGAAGACCTTGTCATTGAAAGTCCCGAAACCCTGAATTGAAACCACAATCGGCATATTCCGATCCACATCGTGCGGAATGATAAGAGGCCGTGTGAATCCGGCGGTGATTTTCGAGGTGGTCAATACTTTGGGGATCGGAACGGTTACACCATTGTTCGTCTGGCTGACGTAATAGATGACCGTCATCTGCGCCACATAGCCCGCCTGGTTGTTGAACTTGATGCCTCGCTGTCCGGCGCCGATTTTTTCACCCTCGATGTATGTCGCGATGCTCTCACCGGCGCTGTAAAATGCGCTTCCGATGTCTGCCGATGCATTGACAATCCAGTTGCCCGCCGGATCTTTGGGAACTGTCCCGGTCACCTGGTAACCGGAATCGTTGAGTTCATTGACGAATCGCAGAGCCTCGCCGACCTGCACCTGATTTATCTGAATGAAAGTCGGGAAGCGGGTGTAACCTTTGGCGTCCCACTCGGCTTTTCGTTTTTTCAACTCGTCGTAATCATTATAGTACCTTGCAGTAATCGCATCGGTCGGAGTGCTGCGGAAACTGCCGACGACCAGGAACTTGTCTTCTTCACCGGCAACCGGAACATATTCATTCTTGCTGCCATAGATTTTAGGCGTGATGTAGCCCTTCCATTTCGTATAACTCTTGCTGTTCGCATATCTGCTGGTTGACAGATCGCCGCCGTCACTTGCCAGGATCAAGAGTCTTTTGTTGGCGCGAACGAGTTCCGATCTGGTGGGCCAGGCTCTCTGGCTTGCGGGCTTGACATAAAAACCGGTTTTCATACCCGCGGCAGTGATCTCCTGATCGAACTGGGCGACGCTGGCGCTGTTGTTCTGCGGCATGATGAAGACGATCTCTTTCGGATTGGCGACCATCCAGTTATCGATCTGTTTGAGAATGGTCGCAAACCGGATGTATTTTGCCCCTGACGACCAGACCGGCAGCGGGATTTTGCTCTTCATATCCCTGTCTTTGGCCCGCTGCAGCTCGATTTTGCTGTAACTGTGCGGCGCTTCGCCGCAGTGACAGACATAGACTCCCGCCGGCTGTTTGTCATCCGGCGTATCGTAGACGATATCAATTTCAAGCATCCGCACTCCGCCATTCAATTGGGTGGTCACGTCATAGCGCTGCGAGTTTTGAAAGGCGTAACCGTAAGCATAGCTCGCCACCACATTGTGCGAACCGAGATAGGTATACTGATTGATCGGCTTTTCGACCACGGGATTCGTACTGGTCCGGCAGGTGGTAATCGCGCGGTTCCAGTCATCGTGGCTCTGAATCTGCGCCTCGAAGCAGGCAATGGTCGCGCTCGGATTGATCGTTCCTCGGCACAGGTTGCGGATGTTTCCCTCGCTCCATGCCCTGCTGCCGGCTTTATTCCACGCCACTTTGCCCTGCACCGCGTTGTAGCATTGCTGTTCCTGCTGTGTTGTCTGTGCCGAGGCTGCGCTCCGGATTAACATTAAAGCCAGTATCAGGATGACTGCTTTTGCGCCTTCATAACTGATCCTGCTGACTCTTTCGCTGATAACAGCCGTGGCATTCTTCTCTGCTTGTTTCAACACGTCACCTCGATCTTTGATCTGTTTTTGCCTGCAGCGGCGGGATGATCGAAGGGATGTTGCGACTCCCGTCGATTACCCCGCCATCTGATCGGAACCGCTCTTTCCTGGCGGGCGAAGGCAGTCCTTCTTTTTAAGGAATTTCCCTGCCTTTCCAGGTGACCTTTGGCTCCAGCATGTAATACATCCAGTTATCGATCGTATCTGCAGGCTTGGATTCCCATACTTTTGTATCCTTGTTCAGATATAGAGCGTTGTATCTCTGGTTGGCGGCAACGTAGAACAGTCCATTCAAGCCCCACTTGTTCCCCCAACTGTTCTGGACGATCCAGAAGGCGGGCATATTGGGTATCTCGATGTCGGGAATAATTGAGATGTCGACGCTGGAGGCCAGAATCGGCCGCACGAAGTCTCGCATTTTGATCCTGCCACCCTTGAAATAGCCGATCACCGTGACGGCATGTCCCCCCTTCACTTTATTCAATTCGTCTTCAAGTGATTTGGCGGCGTTGTGCTGGTTGAGGATTTGCAGCGGCTTGATCAGCGCGGAGACAAATTGCTGGTGGTTGTAAATGCCTCTGTCGTAGCGGTTGAAATCGGGGGTGATGTCGAGATCGGCGACTAACGCTCCCTTCGTCGCGATGAATTTTCGCATCGCGTCCTTGTTGGTCAGGTAGCCGCTTTTCCCTGCTTTGATCCACCAGTACTGCCCGTCGGCCTGCATCGGAGTTGCAAATGAACCGCCGAGAACACCCTTGTTTGAGGCCGGGACGACGGTGGATACCATGATGCCGTCATTGGTCAATCTTGCCACGCCTTCGTTTGTGTACCAGGCATAGTTCGGAAGGTCCTTCGTACACATCCGCCCGCTCAACATGAAGAGCTGAATCGCATCGGGCATGTGCAAAGGCGCAAGGAACGACTTGTATTTTCCCTCCATCGCAACCACGCTTGCCAGCGCAGTTGAGGACGCCCAGGCGACACAGCTTCCGCAACTACCCTGATTCATGATCAGTGGGCGTTTCTCAGGCGGGATAACATAAAAGTCAGGGTAGTCGGTGAAATTCGTAAACGGCAACCCGCGTTCATCGTTGTTGAGAGAGGCGGTTGTCGTCGCTGTGGAGCCGCTCCCGCCACCGGTTGCCGCGCCCAATCGGACAACGAATTCCCTCTCCGAATATACATCGCTTTTACCCGGTTCGTTGCTGAGATATTGCTGATATTGCTGACTCGAACCACTGCTGGCAGCCTGTGCGGGTCTGGCTTTGCAGGCTGTGATTGCACGGCTCCAGTCGTTATGCTGGCGGATCTGTCCCTGGAAACAGGAGATCGTCGCGCCCGGATTCGTTGTTCCCTGACAGAGGTTGCGCAGGTTCCCCTCGCCCCAGGTCGTGCTGCCCGCCTGATTCCACGCCACTTTGCCCTGCACCGCGTTGTAGCATTGCTGTTCCTGGGCGGTCTGAGCGTTGGCAGCGCTGTGAGCGATGAAGAGTGCAAAAACAGTGACGGCTATCCGCAAGGCTTTATGTACGGTCTCTACACGTTTCATAAGTTTGACTCCTTTAGTGTCAGAGAACCCGGCGCCGGATTGAGGCTCACGCGCCGAGTAAGATTCGTAACTCTTCCAGATTTTCTTTCAGGACGAAGGCCGTCGCCCCGACTTCCTGCGCGAGGCGGCGTGTGCGGGCATCGCCGTAATCGGTGACGATGCAGATCCGCGCGTCCGGGTACCTGGCTATGATTTCCCGGCTCGCGGTGAACCCGTCCACACGCGGCATTTGAATGTCCATCAGGACCCAATGAGGAAGACCGGTTTGATACGCCGCAAAGGCTTCGTCGCCGTCTGCGCATTCGGTGATCACATCGGCGAATTCGCTGATAGTGCTTCGAATCATCGCGCGCATCAGATCGTTATCCTCGACAATCAGAATGTTCATCGTGAGGATGATTGTCGTGGAATTATGAAGGTCTGAAAATCCGTGTAACTACGATTTCTTCTCCGTAGTTCTACGGAGGGAGGGGAAGGGGGAAGGCTGAAGGATCAGGGATGAGGGAAAGAGCTCAGGCGACTTCAGGATTCATTCAGGTCTTATTCGTCGTTCATCTTTTCCAGGTTCTCCACCGCGAATTTCATCAGCGCATGCCGTCCCTTGAGATTGAATTTTTCGCTTATGTTCAGCCGATGCTGTTCGACCGTGCGGACGCCCATATTTAATTCGGCGGCGATTTTTTTGTTAGTTTTGTATTGTGCAACCAGGAGCAGCACTCTGCGTTCTGTGGGGGTGAGCTGATCGAGTTGCGAGGTTTTGGCCTGATTGTCCTGTGACTGGCGAATGCGTTTGAGCAGGAAGCCGGTCAGTTGCGGACTGATGAATTCCTCGCCGTTGACGACGGCGTTGATGCAATCAAGCACTTCTTCGGCGGCGCTGTCCTTGACGAGGAAGCCTTTCACGCCCAGATCCAGCGCGGCGTTGAGAAACTGTTCGTCCTTGTGCATTGTCAGAAAGATGAATTCCAGAGCCATGCCTTTTTCACGAATCGCGGTCAGCACATCGAAGCCGCCCGCCTTCGGCATATCGATATCCAGCACGGCCACATCGGCCTGACAACGCAACAATCGGTCTGTCGCCTCCGCACCGTCTCTCGCTTCACCGACGATTTCCAGATTCGGTTCGAGCGCTATCAATTGTCGCAGGCCGCTGCGGAAAATCGGATGATCATCGGCAATGAAAATCTTGATTTTGTCTGACATAGCTCTTGAGTGAGTGATGAATAAACAGGATAAGGATGAATCGACAGGTTGCCGGAGTTACTTCACTCATCCCTTCTCGGAATTCTTATCGTGACGGTCGTTCCTTTGCCCGGTTCGGATGCTATCACCTGTCTGCCGCCGAGCATGCGCACGCGCTCGGCCATGCCGATCAAACCGAAACCGCCGGTCTGCTTTTCAGGCGCGACCGGAAAGCCGCGTCCGTTGTCCCTGATCTGCGCGGTGACTTCGGTTTCAGTCTGCACGATGCTGATCTCAACCGCGGTCGCGTTGGCGTGCTTGATGATGTTGTTCATGCATTCCTGAATCACGCGATAAAAGAGCACTTCATCGTCTTTGGAGAAGGCTTCGTCAAATAAGGCCACTCGCGCATTGATCTCGAGCCCCGTCGCCTCGCGGATTTGTTCGATCATCGCCTCGATGGATTCACGCAGACCCAGACGTTCCAGGTGATAGGGGCGCAGGTTGTAGGCGATACCGCGCACTTCGGTCAGCGCCTGACCGGTGGCCCGGGAGATTTCGTCGAGCTGCGCCGTCAGCCGATCATCTCCGTTCGCGATTCGTTTGCTGATGGTTGCCCGATTTTTGATCACCAGCAGGCTCTGTCCCAGGCCATCGTGAAGTTCGGCGGCAATGCGTTTGCGCTCGACTTCCTGAGAGGTGATGAGCTGCTCGGTAAATTGTTTTCTCGCTTCGTTCACGTTTTGCAGTTGCCTGAGGCGATACGTCACCGCTCCGCCGATGGCTCCGGCCAGCGCCAGGGCATAGAGCGCGTAAGCCCACCATGTCTTCCACGGTGGCGAGGTAACGCTGATTCTGACGGCCAGTTCCTGATCGCTCCAAACGCCATCGCTGTTGGTGCCCCTGACTCTGAAGACGTAATCGCCGCCGGGCAGGTTGGTGAAGGTGGCCGTGCGCTGCGTGCCGCTCTGAATCCAGTCGGGATCGAAGCCTTCCAGTTTGTATGCGTATTGATTGCGGTTCGGGCTGCTGAAATCGAGAGCGGCGAATTCAAGCGAGAAGACGTAATCGCGCCATGAAAGATTGATCTCGCGGGTCTCGGTGAGCGCCTGCTGCAATTTGAACGCGCGCCCGAACTTGCGGAAGGCCGTCAGCACGATCTGCGGCCTGAAAGCGCTGTCCCGGATCTGATCGGGATGAAACCGAATCAGACCGTCATTGGCCCCGAAATACATCTCGCCGTTCGGCGCCCGGTAGGCCACTCTGCCGGTAAAGTGATAACTGTTCAGTCCGTCATCGGCGTCATAGTTGCGAAACGTCCGGGTTCGGGGATCAAAGCGGGACAGTCCTTTATTGGTGGCCAGCCACAGATTGCCCTGATCGTCCTCCAGGATATTATTGATTGTATCGTTCGGCAGTCCTTCCCGGACGGTGAAACGAGTGAAGCTGCCGGTCTGACGGTCAAACAGGTTCAGCCCGCCTTCGGTGCCGATCCATAATGCGCCGTCGCGGGCTTCAAAGATCGAGCGTACCTCACTGTGGCTCAAACTGCGCGGATTGTCCGGATCAGGCAGATAATGCTTGAAGCTCCCGGTCTGGCGGTCATAGCGGTTCAATCCGCCGCCGCCCGTGCCGATCCAGAGTGCGCCGGCGCGGTCTTCATAAATGCACTCGACTTCGCCGTGACTAACTGAGCGTGGATTGGAGGGGTCGTACCTGAACCGTCTGAAACGCCCGGTCGTCCGGTCGTACTGGTCCAGCCCGCCGCCCTCCAGGCCGATCCATAACATTCCGGCGCTGTCTTCATGGATCGTGTTGACATAGCTCCGGCTCAGGCTGTGCGGGTCGGTCAGGTCCGATTTGAAGTGCTCGAACTGACCGGACGCGGGATTCACCCGGTCCAGCGCATACATCAGACCCAGCCAGATCATATTCATCCGATCGCGGTAAACGAACCAGATAGTGTCGCTGGCCGGACTGTCGGTATTGCTCGGATCGTAACGGTGATTTGTAAATCGTCCGGTGGTCGGATCGAAGCGGCTCAGCCCGCCGCCTTCCAGACCCAGCCAGATGTGGCCAAACTGATCGTCGGCGATCCCGCGCACCCATCCCTGACCGAGGCTGGCCGGATCTTTCGGATTATGCCTGAAATGGACGAATTGACTGCTGGCCGGTTGATAACGATTGAGCATCCCGCCATCCGCGCCGAACCACAGGATTCCGGAACGATCTTCATAAATCGCATGTACCAGATCGCTGCTCAGGCTGTCCGGATTGGCCGGGTCGGACCGATGACGGATGAAGCGCCCGGTCGCCCGATCGAATTGATTGAGACCGAGGCTGTCTGTTCCGATCCAGATCTGCCCGGCACGGTCCTCGTAAATGACATCAACCTGATCGCCGCTGAGCGCTGACTGATCGTTCGGATCGGATCTGAAATGCGTGAAGCGCCCCGTCGCCGGATCATATCTGTCGAGCCCGTTTTCCGTCCCGACCCAGAGCATCCCTGACTGATCGGCGCAGAGGGACAGAACGGAATTGTGAATCAGGCTGCCCGGATCAGTCGCCTCCGATGTCAAATGCCGGACGTTGCCGGTGTCCGGATCATACCGGTACAGGCCAAGGGCCGTGCCGACCCAGAGCATCCCTGCCTGATCCTGAGCAATGGCGCGGATATATCGAATCGCCTGAGCATCTTGTCTTTCCTGCTTCCGCGGGTGATGAATAAAGCGGCCGGTCGCGCGATCATACAGGTCTAATCCGCCATAGGTTCCGATCCACAGCTTCCCTGATCGGTCTTCATGGATCGCCAGTACAATGTCACCGCTCAGGCTGTCGGGGTTGGCCGGATCGTGTTTGAAGCGCGTGAATCGTTCAGTCAGATAATCGAACCGGTTGAGACCTGCTTTGCGGGTGCCCGCCCAGAGCTGTCCCTCGCGATCCAGAAAGAGCGCCCGGATATCATTGTCCGACAGAGAGCCCGCATCACGCGGATCGTGGCGATAAAGAGTGAAACTATACCCATCATACCTGTACAGCCCATCCATGGTCCCAAACCACATCAGTCCTCGTTGATCCTGCACGATCGCTTTGACCAGCAGCCCCTGCCCAATCGACAGACGATGAAACCTGACCTGCCGGGCGTGCGAATCATCAGGGGCAATCATCCGGATCAGGATGATCAGTACGATCACGCCGAAGCCAAAGCGCCGGCGATCGATGGCAGGATAGAATTGGGGAGATGGGACGAACATTAACAAGCAGAAACCTGTGTCGTTTGTGAGAGGGGGCCGGCGCACTCCGGTGTCAGTTGCCTGCAACCGAAAGATGCAGCCGGGATCTGTTTTTACGACGCCGCCG